>JBFLXS010000299.1 GCA_040755795.1 bacterium
GGGCACAGGTCTTAGTTGGAAGTAATTTTATCTATGGGGACATACCGCATTTTGGGACATTTATCTTGATTGGGGAAGGGATACCTGCGGGTTTTGATGGGGTTGTGGTCTATCCGAATCCGTTCAAGCCCAGCCGCGGGGATGAAAATATCGTTTTTGAAGGGTTACCAGAGGATACCCAAATTCGCATCTACGACATCTCAGGCAGTTTAGTCAAAGAAGAAGAACACAAACGCGCCACCTGGATTTGGGATGTTCGGGATAATTATGGGAAGAAGATAGATAGTGGGATATACATCTATGTGCTTACCACTGGCGATGGGAAGAAGAAGACAGGCAAGATTGCGATTATCAGGTAAGGAAATGTAGTGAGGGTCTTTAGACCCGTTTCATGGAAAGCTTGCATTTACAGCGGTTATTAACTGGAAGTTTACATAGGATAATACCCATAAAATAAGGCATGAGAATAATCGTTCCGTTAGGAACATAATATCGGTCTTTCAAAAGGACAACACCAGACCATAAAATCTTTAATGAGAATAATCGTTCCGTTAGGAACATAATATCGGTAGGAATAGATAGACAAATCAATCAGTTCCGTAGGAACGATATATTGGTAGAAATTCTGATACGGGGCTTTGCCCCAGACCTCATTGGGGGAACGCGTTCCCCCAAACCCCCAATCCTGAATCCATTATAAAAAAATAAACCCTTGACTTTCTTATCGTTATATGTTATATTAATCAAAGCAAATGGCAAAATTTTCTCTTTCAGATAAAGTCGCAATAGTTGTCTTATCCAATGTTATTAGTGGAGTATCTGGATTAGTTCTGAGTATGATACTTGTCAGAATATTATCTATGTCTGACTACGGCACTTATAAACAGATAATGCTTATTTCGACAATAGTTACAGTTATTTTCTCATTAGGTATTCCACGAAGTATCGCTTATTTTATTCCGAGAGTAAAAATTGAACGAGCAGGATTTGTCATTCAATCAATTATCATTTTATCACTGTTGGGATTGACTTCTTCTTGTATCCTCTGGTGTCTTTCTAAAAATATCGGAGATTATTTTAATAACCCTGATTTATCAAAATTACTAAAGATACTGAGCATATATCTATTTTTTACTTTCCCGGCGGCGTATTTTAACTATTTATTACTTGCGGTAGATAGACAAAAATTATCTGCTGGTTTATCGATAGTAAATACTATCATTGCATTTATAGTTATCATTCCTTTATTTTTAGGTTATGGATTAGCCGGGCTAATTGGCTGGATGGTAGTATTTGGCAGTATCTCCTGCGGTTTAATGCTTTTCTACACCGTATATTTAATGAAGGGATGGGAATTTAATTGGAATCGTCAATTACTCCGTTCCCAATTGAAATATACTCTCCCACGAGGTTTTGCTGATATTGTGGGCGGATTAGGGGTAATGGTCGATAAGATTGTAATTTCTATATTCTTCTCGGTTCAAGAATATGCTATCTACGCGGTTGGGACATCGAAGATAGGATTGCTCGAGATGCTATTTTCGCCGGTAGGAAATGTCTTAATGCCAAAATTTAGTGAACTGCATCACCAATATCAGAATGAAGAATTGATTCAACTCTGGCATAAATATATAAGCAAAATAGCCTTAATTATACTGCCGATAGGTGTATTTTTATTTACAATGGGTGAGAAAATTATAACTTTGCTGTTCACAAAAAATTATATTGAAAGCACCAATATCTTGAGAATTTATTTATGTACAGTACCGGCAAGAATGCTTCTTTATGGTGAGGTTCTTGAGGGGATAGGTCAAACTAAATTTATCTTTACCGGTGCCGTCCTATTTTTTATTTTAAATATTATCCTTAACCTTTTGTTCGTCCAGATTATGGGTTTTATAGGTCCGGCAATCGGTATCTTGTTATCTGTATATCTCACGATATTCTTTTTTCTTTTTATCATAAAACACTCATTAAAAATTCCTTTTGTCGGTATTCTTCCCTGGAGAAATCTTATTAATATCTTTATAGTTGCTTCAGGTTGTAGTTTCTTAATTTATCCTATTACCTTTTTTAACTATCCAGATTTATTCACTCTTTTAATGGCGGGATTGGTGTTTATATCGGTTTATATTATTTTGATATTTAAGGTAGGTATAATTACTTCTGATGATATTGAATTTATAAAGAGATGGTTAAATCTTAAGGATATAGTCGTGTCAAAGGACGAAAGAAACCAAATAAAAAGGTAATCGTGTATAAAATTTAGGCAATAAAAATGGAAAAACTATGGTCTGTAAGAAAATACACAAAGGAAGATAAAGAATTGCTTTTTAAATTATATGAGGAAGTATGGGGCAAAGAGATTGCCCAAGTGTGTAGAAAAAGATGGGACTGGAAATTTGAGGATAATCCCAATAACCCCAAAGAAGGTCCTTTTATTCGGATATTAGAATATAAAGGCCAATTAGCCGGATTTATCTGTGGCATATCTAGCAAAGTGTTAATTAACACAAAAACCTACCAGGCATATTGGTTAGTTGACCATATGACCCATCCTAAATATCGTGGCAGAGGGCATTTGTTAATCAAAAAGGCTTATGAGGAAAATCCTTTAAATATTGGTTTCCCAACGGAACCCGCTTATTTACTTTGGAAAAGAATAGCTGGTTTCGATGTCCATATATCTTTTAATCCATTAATGAAAAAATCTGTTAATCTGGAAAACACAGTGACTAAATTTGTTAAAAACAAATTAATAGCTAAATTCATTACGCTCCCTTTAAATCTTCTTTTTGACCTTATCTTTAAACCCAAAAAATCCCCACTGATAACTCTTACTCAAATCTCCTCCTTTAACTCCCGAATAGACGACTTCTGGAATCGTATCTCTAAAAACTTTAATGCCATCTCTATCCGTGATATGAAGTATTTAAATTGGCGGTTTGTTAGATGTCCGGATGTCCAATATACTATCTTTTTAGCCGAAAGAAAAAAGGAGATATCAGGGTATATTGTCTTACGAGTCTATCAAAATACAGGTTACATAGTTGATTTTTTAGCCGAGAAAGAGGGATTTGAGAGTCTTATCTGGCAGGCAACAAAATATTTTAAAGAACAAAAGGTAAATTCTATCTGTTGTTTAGAGCCTAAAGATGCCTTCTATTTGAAGCCCCTTAAAAAATGTGGCTTTTTTGTGAGAAATGATTCTACGGTGTATAGATTTATTGGACGGTCTATAATTCCCGATGTGCCGATGGAGTTTTTGAGAGAACCAAAAAATTGGTTTCTTACCCTCGGTGATTCTGACCTGGATATGATTATATAGCATGAAAATAAAGAGATTGGGGTTTCAGGATTCGGGAATAAAAGAATCCCCGAACCCCGATTTTCAGGGGAAAGGAAGTTTCACGCCAGGCACGCAAAGAACGCAAAGGGAAATGAGGGGAAAAAAGAGGGTGGAAGAAACATTTCCTCTCTACTCTCTACTTTCTACTTCCTATTTTCAGGGGAAACGGTCATGAGTCTGCGACTCACAAAGGGCAATGAAAATGGGAGAAGGACAACCCCCTAACCCCCTTTATTAAGGGGGAATATGTGTTCTAAACCAGAGGATACGAGTCTGTGGATACTATACTAATTCACTAATTCGCTATTTTCAGGGGAAAGGAAGTTTCACGCCAGGCACGCAAAGAACGCAAAGGGAAATAAGGGGAAAATTTACCTTTGCGTCCTTTGCGTGAAAAAACTATTTTCAGGGGAAATAAGTAGTAAGCGGATTTAGCGGATTGAGCAGATAAAAAAACAGAAAAAAAGTCCGATTAATCCGCTCAATCCGATTACTAAAAAATCCGTGCTCATCCGTCTAATCCGTGTCATCCGTGTTCTATTCTTACGGCTATTTTCAGGAGAACGCTCATGAACCTATGGGTTCACAACAGGAGAATGAAAATAGGGGAAAAAACAGGGTGGAGGAAAGATTTTCTCTCTACTCTCTACTCTCTACTTTCTACTTCCTATTTTCAGAGGAAACAAGTTTTTGGCAAGCCGAGATGACTTCTTGCGGTGATATTTCATTCATACAGGCAAAGTGTTTTTTCGGGCATTGACGGGGACCATGCAAACTACAAGGTCGGCAGGCAAGTCCTGAACGCTCCACCACGACAAAATTCTCACCATAAGGTCCAAAACCAATATCCAGGGTTGTTGGACCAAATATCGCCACCGTCGGTATCTTAAAAGCCATCGCAATATGCATTGGCGCAGTATCATTCGTAACGAATAGATGACATTTTGAAATTAAGGCAGATAATTCTTTAAGATTTGTTTTACCAGCGGCAATAATTGGTGTAATTTTCATCTGTTTGCTTATTTTTTCAGCTATTTCTGCATCAGCCTTACTTCCAAAAATAATAATTTTCGCCTTGTAGTTTTTGCTTAATTCATCACCAACCCGGGCATAACCTGAAGTCAACCATTGTTTAGTTTGCCAGATAGACCCCGGGGCAAACCCGATTAAAAAGTCATCTCCAACATTGTTTTCCTCAAGGAATCTTCTGGCAAAATCCTTTTCTTTCTCCGATAAAAAAATACTTAAATTTTGCTCAATTGCCTTAATTCCCAATCCTGCGGAGGCTAACTCTAAATTCCGCTCTACTTCATGCTTATTTCTTAAATATGGGACTTTTCTCGTCAACAAAAAAAAGCCAGCACTTGTGTTAAATCCAATTCTTTCAGGTATTTTAGCTAAATAAGCCAACAAACTGCTTCGCAGTGAACGATGTGGAATGACCGCAATATCGAAATTTTCCTTTTTAATCTTTTTTACCATTTCCAGGAATTTAAAAAAGCCCCTATCTTGTCCCTTTTTATCATAGACAATTATCTGATTAAGATAAGGATTTCCATCTAAAATCTCTTTCCCTTGAGGTGTAGTTATAATAGATAATTCTTTGTTTCCTGCTTTCTGCTCCGTGTTTCGTGCTTTGTGCTCCATACTTCCTGCCGTGGCAATGGTCTGCAAAAGTGGTGTCCCTAAAATCACATCTCCAATAAATGCTGTTTGAATAATCAAGATTTTCATTTT
>JBFLXS010000300.1 GCA_040755795.1 bacterium
TAATAACAAATTCCAAGGGTATTTTCTCGCTTTAATGAATTCCGTGAATCGTGTTTCGCCTCTCGTGGATCGTGATATCTCTACGAACCCCGATTATTTCGATGTTACTATAGAAAACCATAAAAGTCAAGCAAAATCGTCACGGTTCCAGCCATAAAGATACTAAGGCACCAGTAATTAGCCCCGTATTTCTCTTGACATTTCAGGATATCTCTGGCATATTTAAATAATAGTAAGCGTTCAGCCACTAAGGCACAAACTCGATGCTCGATCCTGGATACTGGATCCTTTACCAGCATCGAGGATCGAGCATCGAGCATCTAGCATCATGTGCTGAACGGTTACAAATAATACTCTGGCCGAATTCTTAGCCGGCAGAGAATGCCTGAGAGATAAGGGAGGCGATTGGATGAGGCTATTCCATAGTCTACCGAATAAAGGCCGCCGACCAGAGCCGGTTAGCCGGATCTTCAAGGCCATCCTGGTATTGATTATTATCTTGAATCCGCTAATATCTCCTGGCCAGGTGGAATATGACCCCCGTCTGGAGGAGGCCGGCCTTACCTTTAAAGAGGGGTTTGCCCAATATAATGAAGGGAAATTTGAGGAAGCTATTGAGACCTTTAGAGAAACCTTAGCCCTTTCTCCCGGCTTTGAACGGGCCTGGTATTACCTGGGTGGGGCCTATTATCGGTTGGGGTTGCTGGATGAGGCTGTTTATGCCTGGGAAGAATTTATGAGGTTGGCCGGCGAAGACAGGGAGCTTCGGCGGCGGATAAATAATATTTACCACTTAAGTAGACCTCAAGGCCTGGAGACCCTTACCTCATATCAGCATCTAACCGCTTTTATGGGAAATCGTTGGGATGAGGCCGGCTTCCATAATCCTACCGGCCTAGTCTTAGATAGTGAGGGCAATCTTTATCTGGTTAGTTTCTCTTCTCACCGGATAGTGAAGCTCTCACCTACCGGGCTTCCTTTACTTGAGCTTGGAGGGGTAGGCGAAGGACAGGGCCGGTTTCTGAATCCCTTTGGCATTGCCCTTGATTCTGAAGGCAATATCTATGTGACTGATTTTGGTAATCACCGGGTTCAAAAATTCGATCCGAAAGGCAATTTCCTGTTAAGTTTTGGTCAGCCAGGCCAGGGAGATGGGGAATTTCTGGGGCCGGAAGGGATTACGGTTGACCAGGATGGAAATATCTATGTAGTAGATAACGGTAATGCCAGGATAGAGAAATTTGACCCTGGGGGAAAATTCCTTCTTCAGATGGGGAAATTTGGCCGCCGGCCAGGGGAATTGGATCGGCCGGTGGGTGTGGGTCTTGATGCCGAAGGCGATATCTGGGTTAGCGATGCCGGGAACCACCGAGTAGTTGAATTTGATAGTAGCGGGAATTTCTTGAGGTTGTTTCCACTGCCTCCCGGTCTTCTTGAGCCCAGGGGACTGGTGTTCGAGACCAGCGGTTACCTCTATCTAGCCGCGGCTTCCGGGGTGGTCTTAAGACTTGATCTGGCTGATTTCAATTGGAATTGCCTTAAGACCTGGAACGGAAAAAAGGGGAGATTTTCTACTCCATCCGATGTGGCCTTAGACCGCTACGGCGCCCTCTGGGTGGTTGACTATGAACGTCATAGGGCTGATTCTTTTATGCCTTCCCATTTTAAGCTGGCCGGTTTAAATATCCTTACTAACCAGGTTATATTAGATCATTTTCCAAAGGTTGTCTATTCAGTTACGGTAGCTACTGATGATGGCCGACCGGTCATGGGGCTGACCGAAAACAATTTTAAGATTGTCGAAGATGGAGTGAGGTTCCTTCTTTTCGGTTTCAGTGATCTCTATCAAGAAAAGAGCGATCGTCTGCTTATCATTCTGGTTCTGGATGTTCGCTTAAGGATGGAAGAACACAGAGACAAGCTCAATGAGGTGTTCAAACAGTTGATCAATTCCCTCAAACCGGGCACATCAATAGAGATAATTACCTTTGCTGATAAGGTGGATTTGATTCAGCCCAGAACGCCTAATCGTGACCTGCTCTGGGATAAGATCGTCACTCGGGAAAGTGTGATTCAGGAAGATAGAGATGTCCTCTGGAAGGCCCTCCATACAGCGGTTAAAGAGACCGTTAATCTGCCGACCAGAAAGCTCATCCTTCTCTTCAGCGAGCAGGAAGAGCCGGCCAGGCAAAGCTACTTGTATGATGAGGCCATCAATTATGCCAAAATAAACCAATGCCCTGTTTACTCTATTGACTTCACTATCGGCCAAAACAGCGATCTCTTGAAACGAATAGCCAAAGAGACCAATGGGGAATATATCTCTGTCTACCGGGACGGGAAACAGACGGCCAATCTCTATCAAGAGATAGAGTCAAAGCTAAAAGGGCAGGGCCAATATGTCCTCTCTTATGAATCACCGGTGAAAAAATGGACCGGTTCCTGGATTGATGCCACCATTTCTGTCGGCTATTTTGACCTCTATGCCGAGGACAAACGGGGCTACTTTGTTCCCCCCAGCCAGACAAAAGCCCCTCATTAGAACATAGGGGACGGTGGTGTAGAAAACAATTTATTTCCAATGACCCGACAAATGGCTAAAGAATCTTTGGTAAACGAATCTAACGAATTAAACGAAAAAGTAACTATTCAGCCACAAAGCCACTAAGTCACGAAGAAAATAATGGAATAGCCCACGACATTACGGTAACTTATTTATCAGGTTGTTGTTTTTATATACCGGGACTAGTAAATATGTAGAGGCGAATGGTTATTCGCCCCTACTTCTCTCTATATTATAATTATCGGCAGAGAACCCTTTATCTGTAAGCCCTTTTGATACAAAAAATATCTACAACAATCCATTGATTAAACAACCACCTGCTGACAGCAGGTGGATTTGGGGCTAAAGCCCCTTCTGCCGTCGGCGGCTGAAAGACCTGCCGTTTGAAAGGCGAGGGGGTAAAACACAAATCCGCCTTCGGCGGACTAAACATCAAGTTGTAGCAAAAAATGTGCCAACCTTATCAGAAAAAAACCTTGAACATCGAGTTATACTCGATGTTCAAGGTTTTTTATAACTCCTTGATTTCATTGTATTTACATTAGACTCAAAAAGGAGAAGGGTGTCAGATTGAAATCAAGGAAAATCAAATACTTACGTCGCTTCCCTTCTCTTTGGGACTTCAAAAACTTGAACATCGAGGTTTAGCATCTATCCATCAATCTATCAATCAGGTTGTCTGGTTTTCAACAGCCTATTAACAGCTTACTAACAATTTATTAACAATAAAAGAAGCTACGTAAGACCAGTAACCGTAAGGAGATAAAAAAAGTTATTATTCTCCCTTATGTCCCTCACATTATTATTGTTATTATTATTTCTAAAATAACAAATAGTAGTTAATAAAAGTAAAGCAGAGGTGGTCAACTTTTCGGTTACCATGGTGGTCAACTTTTCGATTGACAAAAACACAGCCTCCCTAATCTACTTCTTTTTAAATAGATTAAAAGAAATTCCAAGAGAACCTTGCCAAGTTATGCCATTGTAATCATTTAATAAGTAAATTTGCCATTCTTGATAGGGTTTAGGGTTATAAGAAGTGCCAATCTGAAACAGATAATCTTCTTTTGATTTCTGGGAGATAAGTGCTAAATTGGAAAACAAGGAAAATTTCTCATTGATTATAAAATAGAAGTCAGAACCTAATTGGGACTTCCATAAAGAACGGACATTCTCCTTCTCTTTTTCTCTCCACAAAGGCTGACTGAAGGAAAACCTTATGGTTCCTATTATAGGATCATATACCTTACTTATCCCTATCTCTGGGGTTATTTCAAAGAATCTCATCTGTTCCTCTGTTTCAGTATAAGGAAGGTTTCCTGCAATCTTATTCAGGGTTGGAATTTGGATGCCAAGTAAAACCTGCATTGTTTTGTCTTTCCATTTAAAGCTATATCGGGGAGTAAATTCTATATTTCCTAATGCAAATAGTCTCTCTTTTTCCTCTTCTTGTTCTTGTGGTATATAAGAATAAAATGTATGCTGGTATATAATGGGCAACTCAGTCATTATCGACCACTTTTTATTAAAGATATATCCACCAATTAAATTCGGTTGAAAAACTCGGGACGGTTCAAATCGTCCATTTTTCTTGTGAAACCTTGCGGGTCCTTCGTATCTTCCTCAATAATTCGGGGCAACCTACTCGGGTTACACGAGATCAGAAACCCGTTTTTTCGGAAAAAACGGGTTTCTAATTTAGCCGCAAGCTTTCACAGTAAGGTGAACCATCCCAAAAACTCTTTTTTTCATAGTTTTCATTATGTTACTTGTGTATAGAAAATCAAAAGAGCCAAACCATCCTTTTTCTTGTTCCAGTTTAATAAAAGAAATCCCCTCTTTAACCTGTGCTATAGAAACAGAGCTAAAAAGAAGGAGAATACTTAATATCCCTGTAAAAATAGATCTTTTGAACATGTTTAATCACTTCCTCTTGTTGTTCTTTAAGTCTTTCATAAACCTTTTCATATATCGCTTTAGCCTCTTTTGGAGGTATTATAATCAAAAGATACCCTGTCCATTTTGATAAAAAATCTTCTTTTCCAAGGATAATATTACCCGAAGCAGTATCATTTAGCACGATGTAATCATCTACTATTCCAGCAATTATAGAAAAATGGGCTATTTCTTTGTCTTCTGTCTTCTGTTTCATATGAACAATAATGGGAAGTGGATTTTTTTTAATAACCTCGAATAGCCCAGAATAATTTGTCTTATATCCGTATGCTTCAAATCCCATAGTTTTTGCAAATCTCTTCATATCCAAAAGACTGATTCCTCTTTTTTCTTTTACCATTGCAGGGAAAAAATCCTTTGCCAGATCTTCCTCTTTTGTGGGAATATCATAGTAATAGGTAAAAATGGTATCTACAGCAGCAATGCCACAGGTGTCGAGTTTCAGAATAATTCCCCAGTTAGTTTCAAATTAATTCCCCAATCAGTTTCAAATTAATTCCCCAATCAGTTTCAGATTTATTCCCCACTTTTTCCAAAAGATGCTGTAAAATTTCCGA
>JBFLXS010000301.1 GCA_040755795.1 bacterium
ACTGGTTGTGCAACATCGCCAATTAAAACTACTTTATGTCCAACATACTTATTCAGGGAGTTAGAATACAAAAATCTTGAATGTCCCTCATGAAACAACACCCCTATCAATATTATGCTCAAAAGGAAAAAGATATTGGTTTGGAAATGGAATTTTTTTATAAAGAAGATGGAAGTGAGGAGAAAAGTGATAGTTATCCCGACAAAAATAATAAAAAGAGGAATATCGATGAAGTTCCCAATTATTATGCCCAGGATATAGAAGCAAGTAAGTTGGGTTAATGGAGTCATTTGTTCAATGTCCAGTAAAACTACGCGTAATTATTCAGCCACAGATAGACACGAATGAAACACTGATTTTGTAACCGTTCAGGATATAACCACAGAGTCACAGAGAACACAGAGGGAATATAGCAGTTATTAGTCAAAATTTTACTCAGAGTGGATAAGGGAAAAATCCCAAATCCCAAGCACCAAATTTCAAGTAATAAATACCAAACTATGGGGGGTAATGTTTTGAATTTTGGTCATTCGAATTTGTTTGGAATTTGGAATTTGTGATTTGGAATTTCATAGCCATATCTATGTCAAATTTCGATTAATAAATGCTATAATTCGTGTCCATTTGTGGCTAATTTCTCTAATTCTCTGTGAACTCTGTGCCTCTGTGGCTGAACGGTTACCTGATTTTTAATCCTTTGTAATAATTCAACCTGTAATATTCTGTCCTGCTTTTTGATAAACTTTACAGTTACAACTACGCAGGGGATTTTTCGGGTATTTTTTGTTGACGGACAATCTTATTTTCGCGTAATTCTTTTATGGCAATTGTGTTAACTCTTTCCCCTTCAGCCTCATCAATTAGCGGGGTTGTACCATCCAACAATTGAATAGCCCTTTTAGCGACTAAATTCACTAATTCATAACGATTATCTACCTTTTTTAAAAGTTCTTCCAATGGAATTAAACTCATCTACCCTCCTTAAAAGATTATAGTGATTTTTTTATTATGTCAAGAAATTTTATTCAGAGGTACCAATTAGTTGCAACTTATCCCCAAATTTCTCTTTAAAAACATCTCCAAGAGTAACGCCCAGTCCCTCTTTTTGATTTTTCAGGTAGTTCTGAATTTTTTGTTTTTCTTCTTCATAATAAACCCGTTTTAAACTCAAACTTATCCTTCGTTCTAATGGTTTAACATCTAACACCTTTACTTTAACCTGCTCTCCTTCTTTAACTGCTTCTGAAGGGGAGGAAATTTTTTTGACCGATAACTCTGAAAATGGAACTAATCCTTCTATCCCATCACTAAAATGGACAAAGATATAGGATTTAGTTATCTTCGAGACCGTTCCGGTAACAATTGAGCCAATCTCAAACTTTTTAGAGATTTCTTTCCACGGATCAACCTGAGTTTGTTTCAGGCTTAATGAAACCTTTCCTTTCTCCTTATCCACATCTAAAACCATAACCTCAATTTTATCTCCTACATTCACTACTTCTCGTGGATGTTTTATTCTTCGATAAGATAATTCTGAGAGATGAATTAAGCCATCCGCTCCTCCTATATTGACAAACGCACCAAATCCTGTAAGTTTAACTACCTTCCCCTGGCATATTTTCCCTGGATGTAAAGAGTCAAGAACTGCTTGTTTTTCCCTTTGAAGTTCCTCTTCTACTGCCGATTTATGAGAGAAGATAAGTTTTCTCTCTTCTTGATTACAGTCTATTACCTTTAACCTTAAAGTTTTATTCAAATATCCATCTATGCCCCTTTTAGGGATAACATCAAGTTCTGACATTGGGATAAAACCTCTAATGCCAATATCAACAATCAATCCTCCTTTTACTCGTTTTACTACTTTACCATTTATTATTTTATTCTCTTTAAAAGCGGTAATTACATTACCCCAGGCTTGTTCTATATCAACCCATTTTTTAGATAGAATTAAGTTTCCCTGTCCATCATCTGTGGTAAGAACATAAACCTTAACCTGGTCTCCAACTGAAATTACTTCTGATGGATGAGAAAAACGCCTTGTTGATAATTCTTCTTTTGGAATAAACCCCTCTGTTTTACCACCAACTGAAACTAATGCCCCTTCGTTATCTACCTGAACAACATAGCCATCGAGAATCAGTCCATCTTTAATTGATTTGATACTTTCTTCATAAAACCTTTCTATATTCTCAACTTCTTCTATCATTTCTTCTTTTTGTGTTGATTCAATTTCAGGTTTTTCTTGAACCTCTGTGGGTATCACAGATTCCTTACGGATAACTTCTTCCATCGCTCGCTTAATCATACCGTTAAGAATACCACCATTACTTCCCATTTTTCCTTTTTTACTCCTTTATTACATTTCAGCTTGATTTTTCGCTGATTTAACTGTATTAACTAAAAGCATCGTAATTGTCATTGGTCCTACGCCGCCTGGCACAGGTGTAATCATCGAGGCTTTTTCTTTTACCTGCTCAAAATCGACATCACCAACTAATCTAAATCCTTTTTCTGAAGTAGAATCCGGGATACGGTTGACGCCAACATCAATTACCACGACACCTTCTTTGACCATATCTGTTTTAATAAATTGATGTTTGCCAATAGCGGCGACTAAGACATCTGCCCTCTGGCAGACCTCTGTTAAATCTTTAGTGCGTGAATGACATATAGTTACGGTAGCATTATTAGCCAGGAGTAACATAGCCACCGGCTTCCCAACAATATTACTTCTTCCCACGACTACAGCCTCCAGTCCACTTAAATTAACACCACTCCTGATTAATAATTCTATCACCCCATGCGGTGTACAGGGAAGAAATAATCCTTGTCTAACCATTTCCTCAAAATCCTTCACGGTAAAGAATTTCCCTACATTTACTGGATGAAAACCATCAACATCTTTATCTGGAGAGATAGCATTCAATACCAAAATTTCGTTAATATGTCTTGGAAGGGGTAATTGGACCAGGATACCATTTATCTTAGGGTTGTTATTGAGTGTCTCAATCAATTTTAGTAATTCATCTTCTTTTATCGTGGCAGGGAGTGTATGTTGTTCAGAGTAAATTCCTACCTTTTCACACGCCTTACCTTTATTTCGCACATAAACCTGTGATGCTGGGTCTTCTCCAACCAGAATAGTCGCTAATCCCGGGGTAATTCCCTTTAATTTTAATTCTGCTACTTCTTGAGTTACCTCTTGTCGAATTTGTTCGGCAATGGCATTGCCATCTATTATTTTGGCTGACATAGATTAATAATCCTCCTTTTTTGGTAAATATAGCACTTATTAATCGAAATTTGACCCAGATATGGCTATGAAATTCCAAATCACAAATTCCAAATTCCAAACAAATTCGAATGACCAAAATTCAAAACATTACCCCCCATAGTTTGGTATTTATTACTTGAAATTTGGTGCTTGGGATTTGGGATTTTTCCCTTATCCACTCTGAGTAAAATTTTGACTAATAACTGCTATAGACCAATTTGTGGCTTTTATTATAAATAGTTTTAAAATGATACCATTAAGGGGAAAAAAAGTCAAGAAAAATTTCCAACCATCAGCAATTCTAATTATGAAAATGTGTAAGCAAGGAGAATTGGAGAATAGGGAGAAAATATAACCACTAATAGGACACGCATAACCACGAAACATAGGATTATTAGGATTAATTCGGTCTATTCGTGACTAATTTTAATCACCTTCTCCATTTCTCCATTTTCTCCCTTTCCCCTTTTTTACACAATTTCTGTCATAATGAGAATTGCTGTCCAATCATTGGGTAATGGGCCAGTGAAATGGGGGAGAGTGCCGATTTTTTTCAAATGGTGGCGGGACCCAGAATCGAACTGGGGACGCACGGATTTTCAGTCCGTCGCTCTACCGTCTGAGCTATCCCGCCTATTGAATTAAGGGTTAAGGTTAAGTAAAAAATTTCACTCTTAATCTTCTTATTCCAGTTCGAGTAATGTTTGTGTCTTAAAATCCAGATTCATTTTTAATTCTCTTTCAGGCTGGCTATAATTGACCTGCATCTTGACATCCATTTCTAAATCATTACTCATTAACCTTCCTTGTTGATATGCAAAAATCATTTTCCCTTTGCCTTGAGCCGCACCGTTAAATGTTACCTTTGAAATGTCTATTTCCTGTGGAAATACAAATGGTTCTCTTTCACTAACAGTCAGGTTTGCCTCTATCCCTACTTGAACACACTCAATTCCTTTTATTTGTGTCCATTCTTCAATAGTATAGGCAAATTTCCCACGCGTCGTGCCCAATAATGGAATATTATAACTTAATTCCCGAATCCAACTATCCCCCACTTTCATTTCTTCTAATGGGAATCTTTGATAACTTCTCTCAATTAATGTGACTATATTTTTTTCCCATTCTGCCTTAAATTTTGGAATCAATTCTTGCTGAATATTTTCTGGTATCTGACCAGGAATCTCTTCTATCCCCGTTTGTTTTAACAAAGAGCCATCTTTTCCTATTTTTATATTAAGACTTTTGCCTTCCAGAAGATTAAAAAATGGATTTGCCTGTTTTTGGCTGAAGATTGGCGTTTTAATATCTTGTTCAAAAGAATCATAGCTGAAGTCTATATTTGCCACCCCACCTTCCTCGATTCCTGTAACTTTTTGGGTAAATTTACATCTTGTCTCTATCATTACTTCAATGGGGGAAGTAGAAGTGCCCAAAATTGGTAATCCCTCTGTGGTAATTATCCCTTTGGAAATATTAGAGAATTTATATTTAAGTATCTCGCCCGGCTGATATTTATATTGGAGGAGGATACTCTTCTCTTTTGGGAAACAACCACACATAAATATTATTAATAGAATTAATAATGAAATTATCCCTTTTTTTCTCATTATTATTATTTTATACAAAGAAGTGTATTTTGTCAACAAAAATTTAAAGGTTTGTTACGGAAATATCATTTATGGACTATTTGTAAAAATCATTTATGGACATTTAATTCCATTTTAATTCCCCAAATTTAATTCCCCAAAAATATTAAAAATGTATTTAATTCTTCTCTTTAAATTTC
>JBFLXS010000302.1 GCA_040755795.1 bacterium
TCCTTTCTCCCCATTTCTCCTTTTCTCCTTATAAGAGAATTAGGGACATCGTAACCGTTCAGGGTGTAACGAAGGGGAAATGGAGAAATCAGGGAAAAGGGGAAAAAATATTCTTATTTTAGTAAGAAAATCATATTATTTAGAATGTCATTGACAACTGATGAAACCTTCTGCTACCTAATTCCCCTACTCCTCTCCTTTCTCCCCATTTCCCCTTTTCTCCTTATGGACACCTGAACGCTTACTGTAGTTATTGTCAGACACTACCGAAAATTACAAGGCATTAAATTCCATTTCGTGTCCTTCGTGCTCTTCGTGGTGAATAGTTACGTTACAATAAATTTGAGGTCGTATTTTTTTACCCTCAAATAATCCTTTTTTAAAAGTTGATTTGAATCTGCGAAATAGTTAGATATTTCTAAAATCTCTGATACCTTCTTACGAGGAACTTTATCTTCGTTTTTGAAGAGGTAAATTAGGGTATTATACGCCAGAACAAAAGGGATGATACAAAAGAGCCTTATAGAACGCTCAGTTTCCGGAATAATTTCAATATACCTTAATGCCGAATCAAAATAAGTCAAAATCCAGGGTATAATATCTTTTATGATGCCTATTTGTTGGTTTGTAGATATACTATCTTCAAGATTAATTTGCCATTTATTTGTAATTGCAGAGGGGAGATAACACCAACCTCTGTTTAAGTCTTTTTGCCAATCTTTCAGGATATTTGTAAGTTGTAATGCTAATCCGAATTGAACTTGATATTTTTCAAGTTGAGTTTTTATTTTAGAGATTGATTTTTTGAGGGAAAAAATTCGGGTAAGCATTATTCCCACAATCCCGGCAACATAATAACAGTATTCCTCTAAATCTTTCAAATCTTGAAGTTGATAGATTTTTAAGGATGAGTCTAATTTTCTTTTTTGAAATTTTGCCATTCCTTCGACAGACTCACTAATAAGCGGGTCAATGATGCTTCGATAAATTGGAGGCAGGTCAAAGTAGCATTTTAAGACCTTATCCCCATTTTCAACAAGTTCTTTTTCATAAGAAGATTGTTTCCATTGAAATTTAAGTGATTCATAGAGGTCAAGTCTTTCATTTAAGCCTTTATCCCCTTCAAAAATCCAACGAATTTGCTCCAATGCCTTTATCTTTTCATCTCCTTTTAGAAATAGATTATCTTCAAAGGTGTCTGCAATACGGAAAAGCAAATAACTAATTGTTACCGCCTCACAGGTCTTGCCTTTTAGTTTTACAATATTTAAAGCAAATGTTCTTGATACCTTCGGAAGCATTTCTTTACAATATTGCCATTCCATATAATTATCATAATAATTCTGTCATTAATTGTCAAGCAAAAAATACTTGACAATCTCACTTAAGTTAAGTTATAATTATAGCAATTAATTAAATGCTTCTTCAAGTTAAAGAATTAAAGAAATATTTTCATCTAAGAAAAGGTCTTTTGGGAAAAGCAGACATTGTTCGTGCCGTAGATAATATTTCATTTGATTTAGAAAAGGGAAAAACATTAGGGTTGGTTGGTGAAAGTGGCTGTGGGAAATCTACGACTTCAAAATTGATTTTAAGACTCCTTGCCAGTACTTCAGGCAAGGTATATTTCGAAGATGAAGATATTTTTAATTTGAATAAAGATTCAATGCGTCATCTACGCCAACAAATGCAATTGGTTTTTCAAAATCCTTATGGTTGTTTAAATCCACGAATGCAGATTGGAGATATAATTGGTGAGCCATTGATTATTCATAGATTAGCTAAAGGAAGACAAAAAAAAGAAAAAATTGCTCAATTACTTCAATTAGTTGGATTATCCCCGGATTGGAAGAACCGCTATCCACATGAATTTAGTGGTGGGCAACTTCAGAGGATTGGAATTGCACGGGCATTAGCCACATCACCAAAACTTATTATCTTAGATGAGCCAGTTTCATCATTAGATGTTTCTATTCAGGCACAGATTATTAATTTACTTTGTGATTTACAAGAAGAACTGAGACTAACTTATATCTTTATTTCACATGACTTGAGGATAGTCAGGCAGATAAGCGATAGGGTGGCAGTGATGTATCTGGGCAAAATAGTAGAATTAGCGACTACAGCGGAAATTTATAGCCGAGCCGTTCATCCTTATACTCAAAAACTGCTGGCGAGTATCCTCCTTCCCAACCCTCAAATGCGAAAGAAGATGGATGTTTTGGCAGACGAGGTGCCCAGTCCAATTAATCCACCCGCAGGGTGTAGATTTCATCCGAGATGTGAACAGGCAAAGGATGAATGTAAAGAGAATATACCTGAACTAAAAAGGATTAAAGTTGACCATTTTGTTGCCTGCCATTTGATGAGTTAAGGTGATGAAACATAATATAGTGAATAGGGCTTCACGAAATTAAAAGTAAATGTAACTATTCAGCATACCAATCAAGTAGGAAGTAGGAAAGTAGGAAGTAGGAAGAGGGGTAAAACCTTCTGCAATATTTGCTGGAATAGAAACAGCCGCTCTGCACATCTGTTGCACCAATTCTTTCCCTTTCCTGCTTCCCTACTCTCCTACTTTCCTACAAGGTGAATAGTTACAAGTAAATAATCGGTTAATTGGTAATTGGTAACTAATTACCATTGACCAGTTACCATTTACCAAAAAAAGGAGTAAAAGGTGTCAATGGTAAATATTACAAATCAAGAGATTCAGGAATTAGAGGCAAAGGCAAAAGAGATAAGGCGGTGGATAATTAAGATGTTAGGTGAAGCGGGTTCTGGACATCCAGGAGGGGCTTTATCCTGCACCGATATAATCACCACACTTTATTTCAAAATTATGAACCATAAACCTGATAACCCTAAGTGGGAAGACCGTGATAGATTTGTTCTTTCTAAAGGACATTCCTGTCCGACATTATATGCGGCATTAGCTTTAAGTGGTTATTTCCCGGTATCTGAATTAATGCGACTTCGAAAAATGGATAGTTTTCTTCAGGGGCATACAGATATGACGGCTACTCCAGGAGTAGAAATGTCGGCTGGCTCTCTTGGACAGGGATTATCTGTTGCCGGTGGTATGGCTTTAGCCGCTAAACTTGATAAGAAAAAATTCAGGGTATATGTGGTTTTAGGAGATGGTGAAAGTCAAGAAGGACAAATATGGGAGGCGGCGATGGCTTGTGCACATTATAAATTAGATAATCTATGTGCTTTCTTAGATTATAATAAATTGCAAATTGATGGTCCGGTAAATGAAGTGATGGTTATTGAACCGATAGTTGATAAATTCAAAGCATTTGGTTGGAATACAATTGAGATTGATGGTCACGATATGCATCAGATAATCCATGCCACCAATGAAGCGAAAATTACTCAAGGGAAACCAACTATGGTCATCGCTCACACGATTAAAGGTAAAGGCGTCTCTTTTATGGAAGGAAAGGTAGGTTACCACGGCGTAGCACCAACCAAAGAAGAAGAACAAAAAGCACTGTTGGAGTTAGAATAGAGGACAGAAGTTAGATCTCAGGTAACTATTCAGCATACCAAGTAAGTAGGAAGTAGGGAGTAGGAAAGTAGGAAGTAGGAAGAGGGGAAAATAATTCTTTATGCCTTGTTTTTTAAAACCTTCTGCAATATTTGCTGGAATAGAAACAGCCGCTCTCCACATCTGTTGCACCAATTCTTTCCCTTTCCTACTTCCCTACTCTCCTACTTTCCTACAAGGTGAATAGTTACGATCTCAGAAGACTAACGATAGATAATAAAGTATTAAAATAAAAATGTCGATATAAAGAAAGGGGAAAATTATGGCAGAATTAATGGCAACCAGAGATGTCTATGGAAAAACATTGGTAAAATTAGGCATAGAAAATAAAGATATAGTAGTTTTAGATGCAGATTGCTCATCTTCAACTCGAACTTCTTTGTTTAAGGAAAAATTTCCAGATAGATTTTTTAACTTTGGTATTGGAGAGGCAAATATGATGGGTTTTGCGGCAGGATTAGCGAGTTGCGGTAAAATTGTTTTTGCCTCGACCTTTGCGGTATTTGGCTCGGCACGGGTTTTTGACCAGGTTAGAACCTCTATTGCCTGGCCAAAGGCTAATGTTAAGATTGTGGTTACGCATGCTGGTATATCCGTAGGTGAAGATGGTGCCTCGCATCAAGCAATTGAAGACCTTGCTTTAATGAGAAGTTTGCCTAATTTGACGGTAATTGTCCCGGCTGACGGAATAGAAACTGAAAAAGCTGTCATTACCGCAACAAAGGTTTCTACTCCATTTTATATCAGATTAGGTCGGGCAAAATTCCCAATAGTGTTTTCAGATGATTATGAATTTAAAATTGGTAAAGGAACTATTCTTAAACAGGGTAATGATGTAACTATTATTGCCATTGGACTTATGGTTTTTGAGGCACTTCAAGCCGCCGAAGAACTACAAAAAGAAGGAATTAAGGCAAGAGTAATTAATATGAGCACTATCAAACCAATTGATAAAGATATAATCATTCAGGCGGCTATTGAAACAGGGGCAATTGTTACTTGCGAAGAACATTCAATTATCGGTGGTTTAGGAAGTGCGGTGGCTGAAGTTTTAGTTGAAAATAACCCTGTGGCAATGAAAAGAATTGGCGTCCAGGATAGGTTTGGGCTCTCTGGCAAACCGGATGAATTATTAGAAAGATTTGAAATGAAATCAACTCATATCATTCAAGCAGTTAAAGAAATAATGATAAAGAAATCGTAACCACTGTTACAGAAGAAACGCTCATGCCCCTGTAGGGCACAAAGGAAAATGAAAATTAAGGGACTCGGGGCTCGGGATTCGGGAATAAAAGAATCCCCTAACCTCTTAATCTCTCGCCAGCGGGGAGATAAAAAAATAAAAATCTGTGTCCTCTGCGAAATCTGCGGATTATTTTCAGGGGAAACGGTCATGCCCCTGCGGGGCACAAAGGAGG
This sequence comes from bacterium, assembly GCA_040755795.1. Lineage (NCBI taxonomy): Bacteria > bacterium. The sequence continues at coordinate 4,972 of JBFLXS010000302.1, forward strand.
ATGAAAATTTTGCTTGAATTTCCAGCTTCCTTGTGTTATTCTTACTAAGAAAGAGGCAAGGAGACTTGCCCAAAAGAAATAA
>JBFLXS010000303.1 GCA_040755795.1 bacterium
TTGTTTGTGTCATAAGTTTGTCCTCCTTATTTTAGTTAGTTAATACTTTTTGTATAGTATACCATAAAATCTTTCGCAGGTCAAACTTGACACTTTATCATATCATCTCTGCGGTGAACGGTTACAGATTTTCTCTCTACTCTCTACTCTCTACTTCCTATTTTCAGGAGAACAATATGGACCAGATAACTCCTATGATGCGGCAATATTTGCAAATTAAACAGCAAATGAAGGATACTATTTTATTCTTTCGACTGGGTGATTTTTATGAGATGTTTTTTGACGATGCAAAGATTGCCTCTAAAATATTGGGGATTACACTAACATCAAGAGGGACGGTAAAAGGTGATAAAGTCCCTTTAGCCGGTGTGCCTTATCATTCTGCCGATGGCTATATTTCAAGGCTAATAAAGGCAGGCAAAAAAGTAGCTATCTGTGAACAGGTAGAAGACCCTAAATTAGCTAAAGGCATAGTTAAACGGGAAATAATCCGAACTATTACTCCAGGAACAGTGCTTAATCCATCATTACTTGAAGATAAGGTTCATAACTATTTAGCCGCTATCAATAAAAATAATAATAAAATTGGTTTTTCGTTTATCGACCCTTCTACTGGCGAATTCAAAGTAACAGAGTTATCCAACCCAACAGAATTATTCATTGAATTAACCCGAATTAACCCTCAAGAATGCCTTATTCCACTTTCATTACAGGAGGATGAATTGGTAACCCAATTAGCCACTACTATTACCTTTCAGGATGATTGGATATTTAGTCATTCAACCGGATTTAATACCTTATGTGAGCTTTTTGGCACCTCATCCCTTGATGGATTTGGTTGTGAAAACCTTCTTATAGGAATTGGGGTTTCTGGTGCTATTATTCATTATCTTAAGGAAACTCAACGCTCTGGACTAACCTATGTCAATAAACTTATACCTTACACTACCTCTGATTTTATGATATTAGATGCCGCTACATTAAGAAATTTAGAATTAACCAGAACCATCCGTAGTGGCGAAAAAACAGGTTCGCTTATCTGGGTTTTAGATAAGACCATTACCGCCATGGGCGGCAGATTACTTCGAGAATGGATACAGCAACCCTTGATAAGTGTAGAAAAAATAAGATATCGCCAGCAGGGTATTGGTGAATTTGTCGCCTCCCCTACCTTTCGAGATGAATTATTTTCTCTCCTGAAAAATATCCACGACATCGAACGACTCATTAGCAGATTAGATACCAATTTAGCCAATGCCCGCGACCTGGTCGCTTTAAAAGAATCACTGAAAATAACCCCGAAGATAAAAGATATATTAAAACCACTTAATTCCAGAATTATAAAGGAGATAGAAGAAAATTTAGAGGATTTAAGTGATGTAACCGAATTAATTGAAAGGGTGATAGTTGACTCACCACCACTTTCTTTACGAGATGGTGGTTTAATCAAAGAAGGGTATTTTCAAGAATTGGATGAGTTACGAAATATCAGTAAAGATGCAAAAAACTGGCTGGTTAGACTTCAACAAGAAGAGATTAAACGCACGAAGATTAATTCCTTGAAGGTAGGGTATAATAAGGTTTTTGGCTATTACATTGAGGTAACTAAACCTAATTTACATCTTGTGCCTCAAGATTATATTCGCAAACAGACTCTAACTAATGCCGAAAGGTTCATTACTCCACAATTAAAGGATTGGGAGGTGAAAATCCTGAATGCTCAAGATAAAATTGTCGAAATTGAGTATGAAATATTTTTAAAGGTTCGGACACAGATAATCACTGAGGTAAAACGGATTCAAAAGGTAGCTAAGACAATTGCCTTGTTAGATGTTATTTTATCCCTTTCGCAGGCAGCCGTTGAGAATGATTATATCCAGCCAGAGGTTAATAATGAAAATATCATTTCAATTAAAGATGGCAGACATCCAGTTGTAGAAAAGGTATTGGTCGGTGAACGGTTTGTGCCAAATGATACCTTTATTGACGCCAATACAGAGCAAATTTTAATTATTACCGGACCAAATATGGCTGGAAAATCAACCTATATTCGTCAGGTAGCATTGATTGTTTTAATGGCACAAATGGGTAGTTTTATTCCTGCCTCTTCGGCGACAATTGGTATTGTTGACCGTATCTTTACTCGAGTTGGCGCCTCGGATGAATTGGTTAAAGGGCAAAGCACATTTATGGTGGAGATGATTGAAACTGCCAATATCTTGAATAATGCTACCCATAAAAGTTTGCTTATTTTAGACGAGGTAGGTCGAGGAACAAGCACCTTTGATGGCGTCAGTATTGCCTGGGCAGTGGCTGAGTATCTTCATAATAACCCTCACCTCCAGGCACGAACACTATTTGCTACCCATTACCATGAATTGACTGAGTTAGAATTTTCGTTGGAAAGGATAAAAAATTACAATATCGCGGTTAAAGAATGGAATGACAAAATAATATTTTTACGAAAGATAATTAAAGGCGGAACAGACAGAAGTTATGGTATCCATGTTGCCCAACTGGCAGGCTTACCTCCAGAAGTCATAAAAAGGGCCACCGCGATATTGAGTAGTCTTGAGATGAGTAATATTGGTGAAGAAACAGCGGTATCATCAATTAAACCCCAACCTGTGCAATTAACCCTTTTTGAGCCTCAATCCCATAGGGTGGTTGAGGAATTGAAGGAGATTGATTTAGACAGGTTAACTCCCCTTGAAGCGATGAATAAATTGAATGAACTCAAAAGGATGATTGAATAAACTCTAACCCTTCAGATAATGCAAGTAAGGGAAAGGATGAAAAGATAAGTAAAGATAATACCCAATTTTACACCTTTTTAATCTTATCATACCTTAAAATCATTTATTTCCCGGGGATAAAGGGGTCAAGTTCCTCTCTTTTAAAAGAGGAACTTGACCCTCTCTAATTTAGGGAACTATCTGAAAAAGTTTTACATCAGACACTATTCCACCTGGATGGTAGATAAGTAGCGCACCTGCATCATATAACCCTAAAGGCTCAGTAGTAATGTGGTGATTAAGTATAGGAACTATCACATTCATATTCGGAGAAAGAGGAACGCCTTTCATATCAAGTAACCGAATTATCGTTCCATCTGGTAGTGAAACCCAAACAATTGCATCCGCAAGAACTGGGTTAGGACCATTAATCACATGCACATCAAAAGTGAGTGTTTGACTGGCTGTGAACTCTTGCCCATTTAAGAGCACCTCAACCTTTGGACCTGGTGGTGGTCCTCCTTTTTGAACCACTGCCCTGATAAAATGGTCTATATTTACATCCTGCCAGTTAGGACCACTATAGCTACCTCTTCTTTGTGATCTATTGTCAATCGGTGAAGATTCATCTGCCCATATTGCCCTATATCCAGATTCAGCTACTAACTCTGCATAAAACTCACCATCTGCAACAAATCCTAATCCACTTACATCCATTATTTCCCATCCGTCCTTTGGACCAACCTTGAAAGGAGCCGAGGATACCATAACTCCTGTATTAACATCTACCAGATTTATATGGAAAGTCATCACATTTCCAACAAAGAAACACGCTCTAATCTCTCTCACAAGTCCTCCTTCTGCCGCTGGAGGTGGTTCAAATCTTACCCGTAGGTCTTGCCAATTATTTCCATGATAATTTTTTTCTAAATTATATCCCCAACTATGATCTACATTATCATCATACGCTATGTCCACGCAGTCTGGTGGTATGGGTGGATATGGGTGGTCAGCTTTAGCTTCTTGCGATACTGTTGTTTTTCCTGAATTTGCCTCTAAGTTTACTACATTGACTGCCAACATAGTACTTATAGATAAACTCATTATTATTATCTGTTTTAATAGTTTCATTATTCTTCCTTCCTTCATTTTTAAATTTATAGATTTTGCTATCTTAAAAAGTAACTTTTCCTATTCCTGATATTATCCGAAATAGATCGACCTTTGCTACTATTTTAAGATATTTAGAAGTATCTTTTCCTATCTTATCAGATTTGTTAGATAAGACACATCGACCTTCGATACTATTAAAAGATGTTGATGTAGATTTTCCTCTCTTGTTTAATGAGAGATCGACCTTCTCTACATTTACGCCTTGTTCAGAAGGTAATTCTTGAGCACAGCAAAAGATCTTCTTTTATGAGAAAGATTCTTCAACTCAAATCATAACCACTATATAATTTTATCGATTTATTCTCTTAAAGATTTATTTTTTAATGAATGGCTACATTATTAAATTTATGTATTCACACTTCGTATCCTGATATTAGAATATTTTTTCCTTATCAGGATACTAATGAAATATTCTTTTTCAAAATAAGATAGGTTTTAAAAAGGAGGGCATATTTTACTTCCCTTGTCTTGAATTGAAATATATATAAAAAATTCATCCCTTCGGATAAAATTGAATTTTCAACAAGATTTATTTTTTACTTTATTTATAATAATACCACAAAATTTACAATTTGTCAAGAGTTTTTTTTGATTTTTTTTAATGGGGCAGTGAAATGGGGAAATTGGTAATTTAATCTTTTATTACCAGAAAAGGCCAAAAAAGGTTATTCCTCCTTAATAAATTTAGTATGTCCCATAAGTTTTACTGGACAAATAGTGAATTACAAAATTACAAATTCCAAAATACAAATAAATTCCAATGACTAAAATTCAAAATTCCAAACAATATGTGAATAAAGATTGGTTGTAAAAAATCAAAAGAATCTGCGTCATACGAACTTTGGAACTTGGAATTTGGAATTTATTTGGGATTTGGTATTTGTAATTTGGAATTTCTGCATGGATGCTTACAATCCGTCCAGTAAAAGATATGGGTGAAGATTAGCTTAATAAAGGGGGTTAGGGGGTTGTCTAAAGTTTTAGCACGCAATCTAAAATCCGCACTTATCCCAAAGAGAGTGTTGCAAATGGTTTTTAGTTATGGTGTGGGTTGGGGAGAGTTTTGGGTGATAAAACATGCCAAAGTGACAAAAAAGAGGTAATCTGCTTAGTTGACATCAAGAGGAGGAGGTGTTATA
>JBFLXS010000304.1 GCA_040755795.1 bacterium
AAGGATTGCAGAAAAAGAAGGATTTTATCTTTTGTCTTTAAAAGAAGATACCATGGTTTTAAAAAATAAGGTTGATTTTAAACCAAAGGTCTACAAATATGAAACAAAAGAATAGATGATACGAGGAAGGAGATATAGTTGCATCAAATTTAATCAAAGGGCTAAAGTTTAATCTTAAAGAGATATTTTAGGAAGATTACAACAACCCTGTGTTTCAAACCTTTGATACGCTTAACTAGGGGATGGTAACCTTCAAATTATAGCAGTTATTAATCAAAACTTTAGTTTTAAGAGAACACGAATTGCACAAATTAACGAATAGCACGAATGAGAAGATAATTAGTTAATTTTTACTCCTTACTACTTCCCTATTCGTGTAATTCGAACATTCGTATTATTCGTGTTCTAATTATTTTCTGTGTCTTAGTGTCTTCGTGGCAAAAGTGAATAGTTACGAATTTTTTACAATTGATGAAGTTGTATTTGGTGAAGAGGGGGGATTGCTTTTACTCTCGGTGCAAGAGTTTTACAAGGTCTTAATTTAACGGTAGATTCTCGCTTAAAAAAACTTGTAGCCGCAGGTCCATTACCAGCGGCTTAAGCTGCAATGAAATATTCATCTCGACTTTCCCTGTCTGTTGTGCTCGGGCTCGGGAGTAGAGGTTCGTGGTTTTCAGAGGCAAAATCTTCTTTCTATGCAAAATCTTCTTTCTACAGGAAGGAAAGGATTTTTCTAAAGTGTGGTGGGACTTTTTTGCAACTTTAATTACTACTATTTCGATAGTAGAAATGACAGCAAGAGGTTATCTCCCAGGTTGGATTACTGCGTTTATGCTGGTAACTTTTGTTGGCTTCAGGGCATTTGCAAGGGCAATAGGAGGAATTGGAAAGCACGGCTACTACCTTTTTACAATAATTTTCTATGGGATATTAGTTCTTTTCTTAGCGTTAAAAGGTGGATGGCAGAATATTGCCTTTACATTAATGGGGGTATTCTATGGAGGTTTTGAAAAGATAATAGCCCAGATACTAAAGTTAGCAACTGAAGGATATATTAACATCTACTTCGTTTTTTTTGTGGTGATAATACTCGTTATTCTACGGTGGGTTGGCATTAAGTTTCTGGCAAATAAACTTGTTTATCACTCAATATTCTCAATAGGTGCGCCTATCTTTGTTCTTTCAACATTTATCATAACTGCAAGTAATGGTAACTTGAAAAAGGCAGTGATAATAGGAAGCAGCATTATGGCTCTTTTGGTTATGCTTGAAGGGATTTACATTATGTTCTATGGTCTATCAAGAAATAAGAGGTAGCCTTATGCTTAAGGAGGGCTATCATAGATGGGGAATTATAAGATTGTTGTTAAGGTAGATATCCTGAGCCAGAAGTATTTGTAGGAGGCATTGATGAATCGCCCTTTGTATGAGGATGAAACAACAATGAATGAAGCACTTAAGAAAGAAGAGATAAAAGAAAAGATTTTAAAAGAAGAAAAGGCAGAATGCCCTGAATGTGGAAGAGAAAATGAATTAGAAGCAAAATTCTGCGAGGAATGTGGATATGACCTCCTTGGTGGCAGGAGATGTCCAAAATGTGGAGCAACTATTTCAGAAAATGCAGATATATGCGAAGCCTGTGGAGAGTGGTTATTAGAAGGACAATGTAAGTTTTGTTACGCCCCGTTTGAAGAAGGTGCAAAGTTCTGTGCTGAATGCGGTAATCCTGTAAATGGAATAGAATGTCCCCAATGCCATAACCTCAGCTATTTTGATTTCTGTAAATATTGTGATACCCCTCTTACAAAACAGGCAGTTCAAACTATCGAAGACCTCAAAAATTTAGAAGAGATTTACCTACTTAAACAAGCATTAGAGCCTGAACAAGAACCTACCATTACTTCACCAGAAAGAATAGAATTAGAGAAGATGAAAGAATATCAGCAGAAGTTTGAACAGCCAGAAGTTAGGCGAAAAGCCTTTACCTTGTTTTCAAAAGAAGAAATAGCCACTTTGGATACAAGAATACAGCAGATTCAAGAAGAAAAGAAAGTTCAAGAAGAAAAAGAGAAAAGGACAAGGTCAGAGGTTCTGGAGAAGATGCAACAGAAGAACTTCACAAACAATCAGGAGGCAAGGAGATTTTTTGGAGCACTGAAGGTCTTATTACCTATGACCGTGAAAAAGAATGTGAGAAAAAAAGTATCTAAACCTACTGGTTGGCTATGTAATGCTTATAATTGTCTTCATCCTGAAGGACCTCAAGGCTGCTCTAATCCAGCACCTGGTGGCAAATGGATATTTAAAGAAATAATAGAAGAAACAGTAGAAATGGTAACAGAAATTGGAGAGGTGGAAATATGAGTAAAGATGATACAATCCGACCAGATTCAGAGCAAATCATCAAATCTGGAATAGATGACGAAACAGTTAGGGTTTCTTCCCAGATTATCTCTGCGGGTCTGCAGACATCTTCAGCAACACCATCTATTGCCAATCAAATCATCTTGAATAACGAAAAATATATAGTCCTTAAATCCATTGGAGTCTCTGGAGAGGCGGAGGTCTTTCTTTTAGAAAAAAATAATGAAAAGTTTGTGCTTAAACTTTATTACCCCCGCTTTAGCCCTAAGACAGAGATTGTCCAAAGCCTTAAGGGATTAAAACATCCTGATATTATTGCTCTGATAGATTATGGTTATTATGAAAACAGGTTTTTTGAAGTTATGGAATATGCTGAAGGTGGTTCCTTGTATGACTTACTCCCAGTTAGAGATATAAAATTCTTGACACAAATGGTGAGAGAGGCTATTGAGGCACTTAATTATTGTCATACACACAGCATCATACACCGAGACATAAAACCACAGAATCTTTTCTTAAAAAATGCGGATAAGAGAGACCTTCTCATAGGTGATTTTGGTATCTCTTCAACCTTAGATGAAGGTTTTTCTAAACGGCTTACAAGCCAATCAAGGACAACAATTTATGCTGCCCCAGAGCTATTTCAGAGCATAGGTGGAAAAACTGTTATCGACAAAAAGGTAGATTATTATTCCCTGGGAATTACTCTAATCTATCTCTGGACGGGTAAAGAACCATTTGAGGGGTTGGGTGAGTATGGAATAATGAGGATGAAGATAGAAGGCAGAGTGGAGATTCCCGATGATTTACCAGAAGAATTTAAGAACTTAATCAAAGGTCTTATTACAGTTGAACCTCCAAAAAGATGGGGATATGAGGAGGTGCAGAGCTGGCTAAAAGGTGAGCGGGTTGCAGTTCATTACAGAACTTATAAACCTGAATACAAAGAATTTGTCTTTGGTATGATTAAGGGTGAGCAGATGGTAGTTTCTGACCCGGCTGACCTTGCCGAGTTGATGGATAAATACCCTGATATAGGCACAAAGCACCTGTATAAAAAGGGTATTTCAAAATGGGTTGAGCAGGTAAATCAGAGTCTGTTTTCAGAGATTGAAAGTATAGTTGATGATGAATACCCAAGAGACCAGACCGCAGGTCTTATAAAGGCTATTTATATTCTTGATACAGATAGAAGATTTAAGGGAGTTGACGGAGAATTTTATTTCACTAATGAAGAGATTGCTGAGTGTTTTGAAAGAAATTTTTCTCATTATGAAAAAGACCTGCAAAATCCCAATGCTCCATACTATCTTTTCCTTGAGGCAAGAGGGTATCAAGAAGAGGCAAATAGATTTAGAAAACTTTTTAAGACTGTTTCATCAGGGAAGGCGTCACTTAACACCCTTATTCTCATTCTCCAAGGAGGAGATACTTTTATAATGGGAGAATATCGTATTACAAAACCTGAGGAACTATTAAGTGTTGATAAAGACACAAAACTTAAGTTAATAAATGACCTGGCAGATATAGAATCAAAACTTTCTATATGGATACAGGCTTTTCCTGACATAAAAGATAATATTGACAAATGGCGCTTTCTTAAACGATTTGATGAAACTACTTTCAGATATGCATTAAAAGAGGGGTTTGAATTCCAGGGCAAAATAGCAAGAGATGTGGCACAACTCAAAGACCTGTTAAAGGGGTATTTAAGCACATATACCAGGGGTACAAAAAACTTTGATTGGAAAGAGGCGGAGTATTGGCTAACAAATTACATAAATGCCTCTTTTGATGATTTCATAAAAACATATCATAGCCTTGTAAATGAACTGATAGAAACAAGCCCAGAGACACCTTATAAGATAAGGTATGAAAAGGAAATAAGTGTTATTAAAACCCAGACACAACTAATAAAAGATAAAATTCTTAAAGAGAGAAATGATAAGAAAAGAGTTGTTGATGAAGAGTATAACAAAATTTTGTCTGCAAGGAGAGAGGACTACAAAAAAGAGAGAAAGGAGAAATCTCTTGTAGCAATATTGGACCGGTCAGACGAGGGTGATTGGTATTATCGATGGTTAATTATTATAAGTGCGGTAATAGGTGCAGTAACATTGGCAATAAATTTAATAAATTTCGTTATTAATGAGGCCTTTAACTCAGGCCTTGGAGTCATTGGTGCAATCTTTTTTGGAGTCATTGTTGGAGCCGGTCTTGGAGCCATTGTTGGAATTGTTGGAGCCGTTCTTGGAGCCATTGTTGAATTGGTCCTTGGGAAATTTGCTATGGTTATTATGGGTCCCATAAGAGCAATTATATATGTCATTATAGCTATTATATCGGGCATTGTATCTATTGCTCTATATCCAATTTATAAATACAAAATCAATGCCATTCAATTAACCCCACAAGAAGAGTCTGCTTACAAAGATTCATTGGACAATATTGAAAAACATTTTGCAGGTAAAGAAAAATATGGGATGACACAAGCAAGTATTAATATTATAGGCTCTTTTGACTTTTGAGTGGGTAAATGATATAATAGGTAAAATCCCAATCAAAATCCAAAGGAGCAAATATGATAACAAAACATATATTTGAGCAGGCCTTAAATATTCAAGAGCCATGGTA
>JBFLXS010000305.1 GCA_040755795.1 bacterium
AACTTAAACCCAGGGTTTTCTTTGAACCATAAGGCTCAGTATATGCCAAAAATTCATAATTTACCTCTTGGAGCCAATCAGTATGCATCAGAGCAGAAGTCCTTTGTTTAATTTGAGTCAGTCCAGCCGGATTATAATAAATACTATTAACATCATCTGCCACAGCACAAAATGCCTCACCCATAGCAGATGCCCTTGGGCTTATGCCTATCTTTAAAAAATTAGCCCCTGCCTTACCGGCTTTACTACTTATGGCCAAAGCAGGATGAGGTAATAATATCACTCCTATGCCTACGATTAAAATTAATCTTCTCTTTAACATACTTTATACCTCCTAAAGTTTTTTCGGTAATGTCAAAAATTAACCACATTTAATGTCCCATAGGGACAATATATTGGTAGAAATTTATATCCTGTATTAAATCTGAAAGAGATTGTGATGCCCTCATACCAAACAATACCTGAATATGGTCTGGCATTCCGTTTATCACCAATGGTTTATGTTAATTGTTCTTGATAATACCCATGATGTATTTGTATAATTCATCTTTCCATAATTCTACCAATATATCGTTCCTACGGAACTGATTGATTTGTCTATCTATTCCTACCGATATTATGTTCCTAACGGAACGATTATTCTCATACCTTATTTATGGATATTATCCTATGTAAAGTTCCAGTTAATAACTGCTATAACCCCAATCTTTCCCAATCTTTCCTTTAACAAAAAAGGCGTGTTTTGCGTTGATTATTTTCTCACGCAAATCCGCCTTTGTATCTTTCCTTTAGTAGGCTAGCTGGCAAGCCACACTTGTCTAACCCTGACTTTAGAACACAAAAAAATGATAGATAGATAGATAGATAGGAATTTGTTCCTTCATCTTTTTTCTCCTCATACCTTAATTCTCTACAATAGATAATATACCACAAAACTTTAAATTTGTCAAGTCATTTTTGTCATTTTCAGCAAATTATTTTTTCTAATTTATCCAAAACCCTTATAAAATAAGCATTCTTTAATTTTTTGTAAGCGTTCAGGTGTAAATAAGGAGAAAAGGGGAAATGGGGAGAAAGGAAAGGAGTAGGGGAATTAGGTAGCAGAAGGTTTCATCAGTTGTCAATGACATTCTAAATAATATGATTTTCTTACTAAAATAAGAATACTTTTTCCCCTTTTCCCTGATTTCTCCATTTCCCCTTCGTTACACCCTGAACGGTTACAATTTTTTTAACTATGTAACTACAAAATAACCTCCTTTGCTCCTTACCTATTTGATTACAATCTATTTAGTGAATATTCCCGCTGGTGGTTTAATACCTCTTTCTTCAAATACCGGATAAAATTTAGGTTTAATACCAGTTGGTTTTAACTCACCAATGACTTTACCTTTTTCATCTACTGTTTTTTGTTCAAAAACAAATATATCCTGGAGCACAATGACATCATTTTCCATACTTTGAACTTCAGTGATATTAGTTATCTTTCTACTACCATCCTGGAGTCTTTGCTGGTGGACAATCAAATCAATTGCTGAGGCAATTTGTTCTCGAATTGCCCTGACCGGCAACTCCATACCTGCCATAAGTGTCATTGTTTCTATTCTGGATAATGTATCTCTTGGGGAATTAGAATGAACCGTAGTCAGTGAACCGTCATGGCCGGTATTCATTGCCTGTAACATATCCAATGCCTCACCACTGCGGACCTCACCGACAATAATTCTATCCGGCCTCATCCTTAACGCATTACGCACTAAATCCCGTGTGGTAATTTCACCTTTACCTTCAATATTAGGAGGACGCGTCTCAAGGGTAATGATATGTTCCTGCTGAAGTTGTAATTCCGCAGAATCCTCAATCGTCACAATTCTTTCATCCGCAGGTATAAACGATGATAAAACATTTAAAGTAGTTGTTTTTCCTGAGCCTGTTCCACCAGAAACAATAATATTCAATCTTGCCCCAACACATGCCTTCAAGAATTCTCCCATATTGGGTGTTAATGTGCCAAATCTAATCAAATCAGCAATTTGTAACTTTTCTTTAAAAAATTTACGGATGGTTAAAATAGGTCCTTTTAGAGATAAAGGAGGAATAATCACATTCACCCGTGAACCATCTTTAAGTCGAGCATCAACATAAGGAACTGATTCATCTACCCGTCGTCCAATAGGCGATACAATTCGGTCAATTATATGTAAAAGATGTGTATTATCATTGAAGGTAACCTTTGTGCGTTCTATTTTTCCTTGCCGTTCGACATAGATTTGATTGGGACCATTAACCATAATTTCAGAAATAGATGGGTCCTTTAGCAACGGCTCAACAGGTCCTAACCCTAATATCTCATCTAATATCTCCTCTAATATTCGCTCATGTTCTGCCCTTGTTAGAGTCATTCGCTCCTGGGAGGAAATTAATAAAATAGACTCTTCAACCTGGTTTTTTAAAAGGTCTTTCTTTATATTTCCATCTTTATCCTCTAATGCCTTTAAATCAAGGTCGCTGACCAATTTTTCATGCACCTTTACCTTTAATCCTTGTAAAGGCTTATCAATCATTTTTGGTATATGCCTTTCTGCGGTTGTGGCAACTTGTTTTGCCTCTTCTAATCGTTGTAGCAATGACATAAATTAAATTCACCTCCCTTTTCTGTAACCGTTCACCGCAGAGACGCAGAGAAAAAAATTAAAATCTATTTACCAGAGACAAAAATTTCCTTTTTTTTTGCATTTTGGGTCTTTCGTTGTTTATTAATCTTTATATTTTCTTCTCTGTTCCTCTGCGTCTCTGCGGTAAATTACCATTTTTATCCGAGAGACTTCTAAACATATAATCTTTTCTTTCCTCTCGCTATTCTATTTTACTATAATTTTATAATAAAGTCAATTCAAAATATAAAAAATTTGTTGCATAAAATCATTAAGTATGGTATAGTAATACAAAGGTAACTATTCAGCCACAGATGGACACAGATGAGCACGGATAAAAAAAGAGGGCTAGTGTCGTGTTGAACAAATAACGCACGGAATTTGATTCTGGTAACTGGTGATTGGTAACTGGTAATTAAATACCGTTCGATTTAGCTTATGACGAAGCCATTTAACCAGTTACCAGTTACCAATTATCCGTTTGCAGGTTATGAAATCTGATGATACGCCGTACAAAACTTACTCAACACCACACTAGGAACTCGGGCTCAGACACAAGAAATATCCGCAGGATTTAACCCATAAGCGTTAACTAAACCCTCGGCTAAAGCCGGGTAGAAGTTTTCTTCTACCCCACTTTAGTGGAGGGTAGATTGAAAACTTTACCTCTATGACGAACACGCCTTACGGTTTTGGGTCTTTTATCCGTGTCCATCCGTGGCTGAAGAGTTACCTACAAAGATAAAGGGGGTTGTAAAAATGTTAAAAAAATTAGTTATTCTTAGCGTGGTAATTTTTGTAGGAAGTAATAGTTATGCGGGGTTTAAAGATGTAGGCATTGGGGCAAGAAATCTTGGTATGGGTAAGTCTGTTGTATCTGTATGTGATGATATAGAAACTATTTATTGGAATCCGGCTGGCCTGGTTGAACTGGGTGAAATAACAGGAATGAGTTTCAGTCATGCCAGTTTATATGGTGTCAGTAAAGCCAATATGGATTCTTTTTGTATTGTTCAACCTAATGTTTATCTTTTGGAAGGTAACATAGGGCTCATTTATTTAGCGGAAGATGTTGTAGATAAAATATCAGGTGAAACTAAAAAAACTGATATTACAGAAACTACAATTGGATTATCTTATGGAAAAAGGCTAAGATTGAAGAAAAATCTTCCATTTTCTTTATCCACAGGTGGTAATCTTAAATTTTTAAAGGCAGAAGATGCCAGTGATAAACACCGGGGCTATGCCATAGACTTAGGAGTATTAATGAAACCTAAATATGGCACAAAACAACTGCAAAATGTCAGGCTAGGTGTTATGCTGAGAAATATTTTAGCGAGTAATATTAACGACCCTGGTTTTGGATTCAAATTTGGCATAGCAACTAATCTAAATAAAAACTTAACCCTCTGGAAAACAAAAATTGATAATATTCTCATTACAACAGGAATAGCCGATGAAAAAGGAGATTCATTCAAATTCCAGTTAGGAACAGAGGCAATATTTAATCAGAAAATAGCCTGGAGATTAGGATTTTATGGCAGTGATATATCCACGGGATTAGGTTATAAAGGTGTAGATTGGCAAATAGATTATGCCTTTGCCAAATATGACCTGGGCAATACCCATATAATTTCAGCTATGGTAAAATATTAGTAACCGTTCACCGCAGAGACGCAAGAGTTCGCAGAGAGGAAAATATCTTTTTTGTAACCGTTCAGCCGTCTCCATCAGATGGGACAATATTAACTCAAAACTCAAATGTCAAAACTCAAAACCTTAAAACTAATAGAGTTTATAGAGTTAAGAGATTGTAATTACAATAACTCTATGAATTCTCTAAGAGACTGATTGAGATTTATTGCGACTGATGGAGAAGCCTTTAGTTTTAAGTTGTAGTTTTGCGTTTTGAGATTTGAGTTATAGTTACATATTTTTATCTATACCTGAACGGTTACAAATATTAAGGGAAAGTGAACAATAGTTAGTGAAACGGACTATTGTTCACTAACTACCGCTAGTGTCGTGGTGAACAAATAACGCACGGAATTTGATTCTGGTAACTGGTGATTGGTAACTGGTAATTATACTCCAGTGGGGTATAAATTGTGATTATTTAAAGTAATCGGTAATCAGTAATCGGTAATTTGAGATAGCAGGCTACTGCTTGCTCTTTACCGATAACCTGATAACCGATAACTGATAACCGATAACATGAGTTGATAGTAACAGGAAATCACAAAATATGCCTCTCTAAAGTATAAATACCGTTTGGCTGATCTCATGACGAAACTATTTAATCAGTTACCACTTACCAGTTACCAATTACCAATTACCAGTTA
>JBFLXS010000306.1 GCA_040755795.1 bacterium
AGAAAGTTACCGCAGTCAGCCTATCCCTTATTATGAATGGGCATTAACCTCACTTTCTTTACCTCAACTTATTACCTTTATCCTACCTGATTTCTTTGGTAATCCATTTAAAGGTATCTATGTTGGTGATTGGAATTACATTGACTTATGTGGCTATCTCGGGATTATTCCTCTAATCTTCGGAATAATGGCTATTAGTTTAAAAAGGGATAAATACACCTTTTTTTTCCTGGCAATATGCCTTTTAGGATTATTATTAGCCTTTGGGAAGTATAATCCGCTTTATAATCTTTTGTATCATTTCCCGATAATAAGTTCAATCAGATATCCAACACGATATTTATATCTCTGGGCATTTGGTATGTCTGTTTTGGCTGGTTTGGGATTCAATTATTTGCTTGAAAATCAATCTATAAAGAAACGATTAGTTATTTTTACCTGTCTGTGTTTTAATTTGGTGAGTGTCTTTTCGCTTATTTGGATTTGTGGAGAAAAAGGTATCCTATATTCAATAATGATAAAAGACTGGTTGTTATTTATGACATTAAGCACATTGAGCTTTAGTCTGCTTATTTTATACCTGAAATATAAAATTACCCGGTCGATATTTGCCTCTTTAAGTATTGTTGTGTTGATAGTGAATATCTTTGTATATTGGTCAGGATTTAATCCGACAGTGAAAAAATCAATTTTAACTTCTACCCCGCAGTCAGTCCATTTCTTAAAAAAAGATACGAGTCTCTATCGAATTATTACCTGGGACTGGAAGGGAAAATATAAAGACCCAATTGCCCGAAGTAACATTACTAAATTAAAGCCTTTTACAGAAGTAATAACACCAGTCAAAGAAAGCATCACTCCAAATCTTTCTTTATTATATAAAATATCATCGATTGATGGTTGGCTTCCCTTAGAGTTAAGTCGATATATCGAATGTAGCCAAATATTAAATTTTAAGATATTTTCTTTAATCAATGGTAAGTATATAATTACCTCTAAAGATACCCATATTCCTCATCCATTGATTTTTAGCAACGAGGCGATAAATATTTATGAAAATAAAACCTGTCTCCCAAGGGCATTTATTGTTCATCAGGCAAAGGTCATTAAAGATAAAGAAACTATTCTTCACACACTTAAAAGTGAGGATTTTTATCCCGGGGAATATGTTATCCTTGAGGAAGAAATAGACAAAAAAATATCACCTCAACAAAAGAATACAAAAGAGAAGGTCAAAATAACGAAATATATCCCAATAGAGGTAAAAATAGAAGCAAGTTTATCCAGTTCAGGTTTTCTTGTTCTTATGGATACCTATTATCCTGGCTGGGAGGTCTATGTAAATAATAAAAAAGAAAAAATTTATCGAGCAGATTTTTTATTTAGAGCAGTTCCTTTACCTGCAGGGAATTTTAGCATCAGATTTGTTTATAATCCTGTCTCTTTTAATCTTGGGGCAAAAATTACCGTTATCACCTTGATTTTTCTTGGCGGACTATATATCTTCGGGGATGTCTTGAAGCCGGGCAAGCGTTCTCGATAGATTAAGTAACCAATCTGCGATATTACTCAATATTTACAAAAATCTTGACATTTAACCTTAAAAGTGTTATATTTAATTTATAATGGAACAGGCATGGGATGTAGATGGTCATTTTAAACTTGAAACGAGGGGTTATGATGTTTTTCTAACTGTTTATCCTCCTATTGGTAAAGGGAGAAAAGTAGAATTAGATGATGTTTTATCCACAGTTAGCCAGTGGGAAGATGCGGCTGTAGATATTCAACTCATAAGTTCACTCATAACTGAGGATAATGAAACCGAGGGTAAAATCGGTGAGATTCAAACCCGACCTAAAGTGAATCGGGTATTGGTAGAAGTTACCCATGATGAAATGAAGGCTTATTTGACCCTCAATCAAGAAGTAGATGAACGCGAGATAGAACGAGAATTAAGACGAAATGAGGTGTTTCATAATGTAAATCACGAACTGATTAGTTATCTATTAGAAAAAAAGGAGTTTGGTAAACCAACATTAATTGCTCAGGCTACTCCACCTGTCCACGGTGAAGATGCAAAATTAGAATATAAATTTAATCTGAATAATGAAATTCAACTAAAGGAAAAAGAAAATGGACGGGTAGATTTTAAGGAATTAGGAATTATCAATGTTGTTAATTCAGGACAAATATTAGTCATAAAAACACCTCCGACATTAGGTCTTCCAGGAATGACAGTTAAAGGTAATGAAATTTACGCTAAGAATGGGCTCGATATACCATTACCTCTGGGTAAAAATACGGAACTTTCTGAAGATGGGCTTAAACTCTTATCTAAAATTGATGGCCAGATAGTAGTTCGGGATAATAAAATCCATATAGAACCTGTTTTTGAGGTAAAAGGAAATGTGGATTATTCCACAGGAAATATTGATTTCCCTGGTTCAGTATTTATTGCTGGTAGTATCCTTGATGGTTTTCGGGTTAAAGGCGGTGGTAATATCGAGGTAGGTGGTTGTATTGAAAAGGCTTATGTGGAAGCTGAAGGAAATATTATTGTTGGTGAAGGAATAATTGGAAAAGATGAAGGTATTGTTAAAACCCCAAAAAATATCTATGCTAATTTCGTAGAACATGGCAATATAGAGGCAGGGGAAGATGTTATTGTTAATGAATCTATACGATACAGTCAGGTGGATGCTAAAAAGAAGGTTATTGTTCAGGGAAGGATAGGTGTAATTTTAGGGGGTAAAATACGCGCCGGAGAAGAAATAAATGTAAAAGTAATCGGTTCTGTTACTGGCACACCCACTATTGTTGAAACAGGTTCATTACCTTTATTAAGAGAAGAGGTAGAAAAGTTAAAGCAGGAATTAATATCTGATGAAGAAAAATTCAAAGGTATAGAACAAGGAATAAAATATTTGTTTGATTTAAAAGAAAAAATGGGTAATAATTTCCCGGAAGATAAAGAAAGATTACTCGTGCAACATATCGAGGCAAAAAATACTTTAAAAGAAAAATTATATACAATGAGTATGGCGTTGCCTTTATTAGAAGCAGAAATACATCAAGCTAAAGAGGGAAAAATCTGTGCCTATAAAATCGTCTATCCGGGTGTAAAAATTTCAATCAGGTCAGTTAGTCTGGAAGTAGAAAATGAATATAGATTTGTTACTTTTACGGCGTTAGGTGGAAATATTAAAGTTGCACCTTATGAAGAACCTAAAGGGATACAAATTGTTAAAGAAGAACTCCCACGAGGAAGAATTATCTTTGAACCAAAACAGGAAAAAGAGCGAGTCCCTAAACCAAAATTACCGGTGATTAAAGAATTAGAAGAACCACCGCCCCAAATAGCCAAACTTAAAATTAGACTTATTTCTGATGCGGTTAATGGTGTTAAACTCCAAAAATTAAAATTAGGAGATAAGGTTTATGCCAAGATTTTAGATAAAAATGAATTAAAAGAGGTGCGAGATTTAATTACACTTAAGTCTGGTGGCGTTGTAGAAGCAACCATAGAAGAATTATTTGCCTTAGACCACGCAAGGTCTAAAATACTTGCAAGATTGGGGCCGGGAGTAACTGGCGAAACAATCGTTGCCAATAAATCAAAGGTAAAGGTACCGAAAAGAAAACTGCGGATATTTAAGTAATAGGACTTCACGAAATGTAACTATTCAGCCACAGATGAACACGGATGAAACACTGAGAATTCGTAATCCGTGTCCGTTTTCCGTGTTCGTAATTAGGCTTAAGGGGTTTTCTCCTGTTGCCCTCTGCCTTCTGCCCTCTGTCCTCTGCTATTTATCCGTGCTAATCCGTGTTAATAAGTGGCTGAATAGTTACTTAAAAATACAAAGTAATCATTTAAAAATAACACTTTCACCAGCCTTTGTCAGACAAAACTGACACTTAGTCCTTCTTTTATCACCGGTCAAAGTCACCTAAGTTATTACAAATTTTAAGGATAACGGGATTATTAGTTAAGTTGGCATAAAATTTGCTTATTTGTAATAGGACGCAGATAAACGCAGATTTTCAGGATTTTAAACTGATTTATATAATATTATCCTTGATAATCTGCGAAAATCTGCGTCCTATTAAAACTTAAAAACGAAAGGAGGTGATAAAGGATGAAGAAGATATTGATGTGTATGGTTGTTTTAGGCTTGTTGGTTGGACAGGTATCACTTTGCCTGGCACTAGACGACGATATAGCATCAGCTGTCGGTGGTTTTGGTGGTGGTCCGCAATTTGGCATCTACTACAAACCAAACCTATCCAAGTTTAATGACTATATCAAAAAAGAACTTGGAGTTGATGGTATTAAGGAGGTAGGATTTCAGGGGGGAACATTTCGCTGGCAACTTAACCCCAACTGGCAAATTGGCTACAATGGCGGCTGGATTTATGGCGAAAAAGAACAGACAGTAAATGGTAAAGCCAAATTTGCTGGTCTTTACGGCGGATACCACGGAGTGCTCGTCTCATACAAAATACCTCAAGAAAAACTACCCAGCAAGAAATGGGATGTAGCCGTTGGCGGTGGATTAGGTTTCTTTGGCGTATATGCTGACCTGGCATCAGTGGATAAAACCACTAAACAACCAGAGAAATATTACTGGATGGATGGTGATACCATTGGCACTCAACTATTTGTTGAAGTAGCATACAAAATTGCTAAGATACTTTCAGTCGGTGGGGATATTAGCTACATCCATGCTAAAATTGATGATTTAAAATGGGCAGGTGAGAAACTATCCGAGCCGGGTGAGATAGATTTGAGTGGTTTTCTCATCAGAGTAGGTCCCAGATTCCACTTCTAATCTATGGCAGGTAGATTAAATAGGACGCAGATTTTCGGTAACCGTTCACCGCAGAGATGATATGATAAAGTGTCAAGTTTGACCTGCGAAAGATTTTATGGTATACTATACAAAAAGTATTAACTAACTAAAATAAGGAGGACAAACTTATGACACAAACAAC
>JBFLXS010000307.1 GCA_040755795.1 bacterium
CAAATAAACCATAAACCGATATAATTCAGCCATTACAATACACCCTGTTAGAAAAATTACCAGCAGACAGGGTTGGGTATTTTAATAGGTTATTTTTAAGCAACCAACAATATTTTCTAACAGGGTAAACAATTAAGGGGGGGATTATTGTGAGGGGTGGGAATAAAGATAAAACATTAATAGGATTTTCGAGGAGGAAGCACCATTAGTTTAGGTATAACTAAAATTATACTTAAGTTAATGGTGTTTTTCTTTTTAGGAGAATAAAAATTGACTTTTATCATCAGGAGAAAAAATGGAAAATAGAAATAAATTTATAAGTTTAATGGTTGTTTTGATTTTGGGGGTTTTAAGAGGAGGGGTTTTGGGGGAAGAAAAAGCGAAGTTACGGTGGGAGTATAAGTATAGGGAAGGGGAAACTCTCATGTATTCGATGAAGGGGAAAGACATTACACGTAACGCAATGTTTGGAGGTTATGACAGGGAGGTTGTTGGAGTTCTTGGGATTGAGGTTGGCGGAAAGAAGAATGAAGATTGGCAAAAAGCCAGAACATGGACGAAGGTGGAGAGAATTAACGATGAAAAGGAGATGTACCAAAAAAGTAGTGCCTACGGGGAAAGTATGTCGGGAGAAATTGAGATAAACAGGGACGGAACAGTTGAGACATTGACCTACGGTAACGTTTTTTTTCTCGGTCTGCCGAGATTTTCTGAAAGCGGGCTTGATTTTTGGAATAAACCTGTGGAGTTAAACGAAAAACTCGGGCCATACAAAGGTGTGAGGATAAAAGTTACGGGTTATTACGCGAAACTTGTTGGTGAAGAGACGATTAAAGGCCGAAATTGCGTAATTATTTCCACTGAAATCGGTGGTAAAACGCAGGGAACGGAGGCAGAACGAGGTGAGTTTATGCGAAGTGATAATAGAGGGAAAATGCGGATTCAGGTAACCGCGAAAAGCTGGTTCAGTTCAGAAGAAGGCAGGGTAATAAAAATGGAATCAGAACTTAAGCTTTTTGATGACAGTGAATATGACGCGTATGAATTCGCGAAGTATATTAAAAAGATAGCAGAAGAGAATAAGGAAATTTTCAAGAATACGGATAGCGCTGAAAATATAAAGATACTCGATGAAGCAATGAAGGAAATGGAAAAGACGGGGGATAAAAGGAAAAAGCTTTACGGAGACATTGAAGATGTAAACCGTCATTTCACCTACGAACTTCTCTCCGAACTCGAAATTAAGCATCTCGACGGAATTGAAGACAACTGGGAGCTAGTCCTTCCGGGAGTGAATAATTTTCAGTTGACGAAGGATGGGAAGATAGTCTTCGTGCGGGAAGAGATAAAAGTTGACAGTTCACAGATGACAGATGACAGTAAAGAAAAGGCAAAGAATGAAGATCCCTCGAACCTTGAGCCTCGAACCTCGAACCAGAAAACCACCTACATCTACATCTGTGACGGGGACGGGAACAATCAGAGAAGGCTGACCGAAGGTTCAAATCCGGTTGTGAGTCCGGATGGGAAGATGATTGCGTATGGGAAGAATGGAAATGAGTTGTGGGTGGTTGGGACAGAGAGCAGAGAACAGAGAGCAGAGAGCAGAGAGCAGAGAGATAGCATCTAATGTTCTTATTGCTCCTGCGTATAAAATATTTTGGTCAAAAGATAACAAAAAGATTGGCTTTAACATCCGCGAAGAAAATAAACGAAAATTTGGGATATTTGATTTTGAAAGAAATGAAAAAAAACAAATTGAAATATTTACTCCTGGCATTTCATGGTTACCTGATAACGAAAATTTTATTTACGAGTCATTAAAACCTCATCATTTAGTTCGAGGATCCTTCGAAAAAGACAAATCTTTTCTTTATAACCTAAAAGAAAACAAAAGTATTGAAATAAAAGAATTTGATGAACTTGGTTTAAGTGGGGGGCAATGGTCACCAAAAGAATTGGTTTATTTAGTTTTTAAAGATGTTCCTAACCTCATATATTTCTCGCCTGATTACAAAATTATCAAAATAGAAACAATTGGAAATGAAGGGCCGTTAGGATGGCCTAAATGGAGAGAAGATGGTAAATTATTGCTCTTTGGTAAAAGTAAAGCAATACTTTATAATGTGGCTAAACACAACATAGCATGGAAACAAGACTACAATTTCTCTCCAGCCATTACGGATGATTTTAAATGGTCATATTTCTTACACAACGGTAAATTAACTCAGCAATGGAGTGTATACAGGATTTCTGCGCCAAAGCAAATAGCTGAAATGTTGAGGAGGGATTGAAGATGGTTAATAGAAAAAAATTATTCGGAATTTTATTTTTGTTTTTACTTTTCAAAAACCATTTTGTACATGCCGGAGGAATAACAGGAGACGGCCAATATCATTATCTTGCAGAAGAAGAGGAGTTTGGCGATTCGACTTTCTATGTTAACAAAAATGTGACAGTTTTTGAAAATGGTGGGGTGTTGCAAGAGAACTGGGAATGGAACGGATCGAATTGGAATATTTATTTAGATTATTGGTATTCGACTGCAAGCCTTTCTGGTAAGCCAATAAATGGAGACAGTACAGAAGTTATTTCCGGTATTAGTAAACAATCCGACTTAACTATTGAAATGATTCAAAATAAATTTAGAGCATATGATACTACCCTTGTCCTTTCCCTCCCCCTCCTCCGCGCTGACGTATATGATGCAGGCAAGGATGCAAATCAGCCAGCGTGTGTGTTGATACCGGGGTATACGATGGGGATATTCAAAAGCAACAAGGAATCAAACGGATGGAACAATGGCGGAGGGATGACGAGCAGTGATAGTTCCATAATCAGGGCAACGTCTGGATTTAATGGGCCTGTGGTAGTAATAAGCTACAACTCGCACAAGGAATATGACGGCAAAAATGCGGCTGATTCAGGCGAACCCGAATCAGAATTTGGTATCTTATGGAATGGCGGAAAAGGCGACAGTACACATGACGGCGCGGTGGATAAGGCGGTTTCACTTCTTGATAAGATGAATGTTCTATTAGATGGTTCAAGACTCGTGAGCCATTCAACGGGGCATTATCTTGCCATGAAAATATTAAATAGAAAGAAGGTCGCGGAATACTGGGCATTGTCACCGAACACACGAGGCAGCACAATGATATACGCTGTACCAATATTATTACAGGATTACGGCAGCTGGGAGGACATGCGCCGGGACAATTATGGAACGACAGGCGTCAATTTATGCATAAAAGAAGTTTCGAATTTAACACTTGCCCCCGGCAGTCCCACACAATCAAATATACTGCTTTCACACGGGGACGCGATGACAGGCGGCCAGGGTGAAGTGTTGGATGTGATAATGAACATGGGAGTGCTGTCATACAGTGATTTGCAGCAGGCGGATAATTTAATTGAAAGCCAGAGCCGCCGTAAATTTTTAAAATATGAGGCGTTGAATAATCTGAAAGACGTTGAATTAAGAAATCTCGGGAACTATAAAATAACGGTCTGGGACGCGAGAAAATCGCTTCTGGGCGTATGGAATGATTTAGGACTTACTGAAAAAATTGCGGAGGAAGCATTGATTCAGGCGATATTGTACCTTCTTGGTGATATAAAAGATTTAAAATATGCGTTTGAGATATATCTAAAGGTTAATACAGTGATGAATATAAAAGAAATAGTAGGCGACGCGGCAAAACCATTGATGTATCTTTCAATTGATATAATGGAACACATGGATCTGGAAGACAGGCTTGAGGTAATAAAAGATACAAACGCGCATACAAGACTTGGGGCGCAGGTTCCCGCGTGGATATCTTCTCTGGCATGGGATCCATTAAAAATGGGTATGGATATAAAATGGAAAGAGGGGATAGACAATGATTTTGACTCGACGGATGGATACGAGATTGTCCGGAGAATCGAAGGCGATAAATACTACTGGAATATCGGGCAGACAAATTTCGGCAAATTTGATTACACTGATAATCTGGAACTTGAGATATATAAAATGGAGCCTGTGAATGTCGACAACACAAAAATCACATTTATGCCCTATCGCGATGAATACACAGAAAACAGTTTGGCAGGTAAATGGATAATCGTGAGGCAAAGAGACGGCGGATACACAGGGCCTTACGAGATTTATGCGAACAAAGACAATGTCCTCTGGTGTTCGTATAATCTTGCGGCGGACGGAATAAGGTCACAGGAATGGCGTCAGGAACATGAACATGGATGGTTGATGCCTCCTCAAGGCGATAAGTTTATTATCAGAGGTGTCAACTATGAATACAGCGTCTGGACATGGGGGGTGAACGGAAATAATCTTGACAAAAATAACAAGGGAGTATTTTTGTCTGTAAGCTCAAATTCAAAATCAAAGTTGATGGGAAACGCGAAGCCACCGTTTAAAAAGTGGAATGGGATTTCGTTCTACAATAAATTACTAAGCTTTAATTTTGAGGCGATCGACGAAGAATTCGGGATAACACTGGCAAGGTATAGAGTGGAAGGCGGTGACTGGTTTAATCTTGTTCCCAAGGACGGAGCCTATGATGAGTTTAAGGAAGAATTTGACACAGCAGTATCCGTTTCCGGTTTGGGGCTTTCGCAGGGCAGCCACAAAATAGATGTGGCGATATATAACGCGCTTGGAGAAAAAGAAATATATGACACCACCTTTCTCCTTGACACCACCCCTCCCTCCATCGCCGAAAACTTTTCCCCAAGAGGCGGGAAATTCACCGAGCCACCAGTGATAACCTTCAATGCGAGCGATACATTAAGCGGTATGAAAGAAGCGAGGGTGATAATAATGAAAGGTGACACTACATATGACAGCGGGATGGCTTTGTTGATTGGGACTACATACACATACACAAGTCATGTCATCGAATCCGGCGGATACACATACCGGATAGAGGCGGAGGATAACGCGGGGAATGTTGCGTCAAAAGAAAACTGGTTTGCATTTGAAATTCCGG
>JBFLXS010000308.1 GCA_040755795.1 bacterium
ATACCTCATCATGGAAGCAGAAATGCTTATTACTCAGAATTTATCACGGAAGTCAATCCAGAAATAGGCATAATACAGGTAGGTAGAGATAATAGATTTAATCTTCCCAATAAAGAAGTTATAGCGGATTATGAAAAAATAGGAACTAAAATTTATCAAACAGATATTCATGGGGCAGTAACTGTTAAGACCGATGGGGAAAAAATTTGGGTAAAAACAATATATTTCCAGTAACCGTTCAGCCACAAAGGCACAGAGTTCACAGAGAATTAGAGAAATTAGCCACACATGGACACGAATTATAGCACTTATTAATCGAAATTTGTAAGTGTTCACCGCAGAGACACAGAGACGCAGAGAAAATTTCTATGTTTTCTCTGTTTCTCTGCGTCTCTGCGGTAAAGGACTACCTGAACGGTTACTCATTTTTACATTACCACAATTCTTTAACAATGTCAACTGATTTTTTTCTTGCAATAATTTTATATGTGTGCTATACTACAAAGGAAGATGAAAATGGGTTGGATGGTTGGATGGTTCAGGTGAAATCAGGCTGAAACCTGCGGCTACCAACCTTCCCGAGTCCCGATTTTCAGGAAAATAGCACGCTGATGACGCGGATGATGCGGATATTCGCGGATATAAGATAGAAGACAGAAAAAAGAGAAAAAAATCAGCGAAAATCCGTTAAATCCCCGTTATCCGCGTGCTATTTTAACATTATTTTCAGGAGAATAAATGACTGGAACAGAAATTCGCACAAAATTCTTAGATTATTTTAGCGCACTTGACCATACGATTAAACCAGGTGCCTCGCTGGTGCCGACTGACCCAACGGTTTTATTTACAATTGCCGGGATGGTACCGTTTAAACCACTATTTTTAGGTGAAATAGACCCATTGCCTTTTACCCGCGCCGCTACTTCTCAACGATGCCTTAGAACCAATGACCTTGAAAATGTCGGCAAAACCGCAAGACATCATACCTTCTTTGAAATGCTGGGAAATTTCTCTTTTGGCGATTATTTTAAACAAGAGGCAATTGTCTGGGCATGGGAATTTCTGACTGAAGAACTCGGCTTACCAGAAGATAAAATGTGGATTTCTATCTACAAAGATGATGATGAAGCAAACCAGATATGGAGAAAAATTGTTCCAGAAGGGAAAATTGTAAAGTTAGGGGAAGAAAGTAACTTCTGGAAGATGGGAGAGACAGGTCCGTGTGGGCCCTGTTCAGAGATATTATTTGACCAGGGAGAAGAAATAGGTTGTGGTAAGGAAACATGCAAAGTTGGATGTCATTGTGACCGCTATTTAGAACTATGGAATTTAGTCTTTACTCAGTTTGATAGAGCTCAAAATGGGACACTGCACCCATTACCAAAAAAGAATATCGATACCGGGATGGGATTGGAGAGATTAACGGCAGTTGTACAAGGGGTTAAGACTAATTTTGATACAGATTTGCTTAAGCCAATCATTAATTATGTTGCCAATCTGACTAAAATTGAATATGGTAGAGATTTGAGCAAGGATGTTGCCTTACGGGTTATCGCCGACCATTTGCGAGGAATTACCTATTTAATCAATGATGGAATTATCCCGTCCAATGAATCACGCGGCTATGTTTTACGCGCCTTGATTAGACGAGCACTATGTCAGGGGAGGAAATTAAACCTCCATGAATCCTTTCTTTTTCAAATCGTGCCCGCGGTAGTCAATATCTTTAATCACGACCAGACCTTACTTCACGAAAGAGACCATATCAGCCGAATTATCAAACTTGAGGAAGATAGATTTATAAATACTCTGGAACGAGGTTTGACCATTTTAGAGGAAATGATTAACGAGTATAAAAACAAGTCTCAAGAAGTCCTTTCAGGCAGTGATGTTTTCAAACTTTATGATACTTATGGGTTTCCAGTTGACCTGACACAAGAGATAATATATGAATCTGGACTAAAATTGGATATTGACGGATTTAATGCCCGGATGGAAGAACAACGCAAAAGGGCAAGAATGGCAGGGCAATTTGTCTTTATCGAAGAAGAAAAAGAGACAAAAATAACTGACCAGACAAAATTCGTTGGATATGAATTAAATGAAATCAAGGTAAAGGTAGTCAGAATCCTCAAGGATAAAAAGTTGGTAGAAATGGCAACATCAGGTGATGAAATCGAGATTGTGCTTGATGTCAGCCCTTTCTATGCCGAATCAGGTGGGCAAATTGGCGATACTGGAATATTAATCAATGATGCGGTCAAGATATTAATTACCGATGCAAAATGGTCAGATAAGGCAATTCTACATTTTGGGAAAGTCCTAAAAGGTGAGATTAAAGTAAACGATGAGGTTTTGGTAGGTATTGATTTATCTCGGCGGTTGTCAATTAGCCGCAACCATACCGCCACACACCTTCTTCAAGCCGCATTACGCCAGGTGTTGGGAACTCATGTTAAACAATCAGGTTCTTTTGTTGGGCCGGATTATCTTAGATTTGACTTTACCCATCTTGAGGCAATGAAGGAGCGAGAGATAAACCGTGTAGAGGCAATCGTAAATGAAAAGATTCGAGAAAATTTACAGGTAACGATATTTGAAACAACACTTGATGAGGCAACGAAATTAGGGGCAATGGCATTATTTGAGGAAGAATATGGCGAGCGGGTTCGTGCAGTAAAGATAGGTGATTTTAGCTTAGAACTTTGTGGTGGGACTCATCTAAATGCCACCGGCCAAATCGGCTTTTTTAAATTGCGGCATGAAACAGGCATTGCCGCCGGCATAAGAAGAATTGAGGCAATAACCGGGGAATCTGCTGAAAAATATATCTATCAACTTGAAAAAACTATTAGTCAATTGGCGGATTTGCTCAAAACCTCACCACAACAGTTAGTTCAAAGGATAGAAAAATTAGTTCAAGAGATAAAAGAAAAAGAAAAAGAGAGTTTACATCTTAAAACAAAATTAGTCGCAGATGCCACAACTGACCTGGTAAAAGAGGCTTTTGTCGTAAATGGGATAAAGGTACTGGCGAAAGAATTAGCGGCGATGGATGCGGCTTCATTACGCACCTCAGCTGACCTCATTATCGAGGTATTAAAATCAGGTGTGGTTGTTCTGGTTTCTTGTGCGGACAATAAAGTGCTATGGGTAGTCAAAGTGAGTCAGGATTTAACTACTAAAATCCATGCCGGGAAATTAATCAACGAACTGGCAAAAATCACTGGTGGAGGTGGTGGCGGCAGACCAGATTTCGCTCAAGCCGGCGGTAAATTCCCGGAGAAGGTAAATGCCGCAATGAATAAATTACAAGAAATAATCACAACCAGTAGATAATTTACCACAAAGGCACAGAGAAATGAAAATCAGGTTATCTTAGGACACAATCTGAAATCCGCACTTACCCCAAATGACTGACTCATTACCAAAAAACAAAAATTACAGTTGACATAACCCTTTCTTTGATGTATACTCTTTTATATGGAAAAGAAACAGTGGCATCATTTCTTATCTCAAACATTAAAGGCATTATTTGAACCAAAAGGCTTTAGGGTAGAAACAGAGGTTGAGGTTGGTAAAGCTCCGCTGAAGATAGATATAATCGTCATTAAGAAGGAGAAAGGTGCTGATGTTAATTCCTTGCCTTTGGTTTTCCAATCATTTACTGATTACAATATCATTGAATATAAATCGCCGAATGATAAACTTACACCTGATGGTTTTGACAAATTATTTGCCTATGTTTTGTTGTATAAGATAAAGGAGAAGATAAAGTGGCGGAAGCAGATAAATGCGTATGCCTTAGTTTCTGGCGAGATAAAGGAGATAGGAAATTATATCCGCAAGAATGGACATGAGTTGGTAAGGATAAAAGAAGGGCTGAACTTTGCTGATTTTGGGTTTAACTTTTATCTGATTCAGATTGATAGATTAGAGGTAACACCTGAGAATTATAGGTTGATTTTATTTACTTCTGGGGGATTAATAAAGGAGTTGGTCAAAGGGATAGGGAAAGAAAAAACAGAGGAATTTTCTGATGTAATAGAAGCAGGATTATATTTACATCCTGACGAATTTAAAGAGGAGGTAAGATTAGTGCCACAGACATTAGCAGATAGACCTGACATAATCAGGGAGTTAGCAGAAATAGTTGGGGTAGATAAATTTGTGCAAGGGATTGGCGAGGAGAAGGTAATTCGCAGTCTTGGAAAGGAGAAGGTAATTCATAGCCTTGGAGAAGAAGAGGTAATTCGCAGCCTTGGTGAAGAGAGAGTAATTCGCAGCCTTGGTGAAGAGAGAGTAATTCGCAGCCTTGGCGAAGAGAACCTATTGAAAAATTTTATAAATCTTCTGGGCAAAGAAAAGATAAAGAAAATGTTAGAAGAATAAAAAATCTTTTCATCCAATACGGTGCAAGTTTAAGTTTGAGTAAGGTGCGTTGGACGCACCAGTTTTGTGTTAATCTAACAAAATGGTGCATAAAATGCACTTTACTTGTCTGTTTGATCTGTCCGAGGGGTTAACCCTGCATAGATTATTATAAGGAGTCAGTGAAATGGGGGGTTCTCCTGAAAGTAGGAAGTAGGAAAGTAGGAAAGTAGGAAAGGGGGAGACATTGCCCCCCAGAAGAGAAATACCGTGCACATCCTTTATCCCTTTCCTACTTACCTACTACCTACTTACCTACTATTTTCATTGCTTTGTTCTCCGTAGGTTAATGTTCATTCCCCACAAAAATGACTGACCCATTACCAAAAAATTTTCTGTGATTCAAACAGTAGCAAAAGGCTGGCAAGAACCTCATAGTTGACAAGTAGTTATGATAGATTGAGCGAGAGGCTAAATATTTTTTTGCTCGCTCCTCAGGGCAAACGCATCTAAATTTTCGTCCTCAGACGAGTTATACATTCAGATATAACTTAGCACTTTTTTGTTGACTTTATCATTTATATCCCCTATAATATTAAGAGTAAAGAATTTACTATCA
>JBFLXS010000309.1 GCA_040755795.1 bacterium
GTTCAGGATGCTACCGGCTCAGCACTTAAAGCTATTCAATGTCTCGTTAAATATACAATTGATGCGGTAAGATGATAAATCCCTTTTGTTGAAAGTGAGTATCAAAAGTGAAGGCATTAGTAATTTTTAAATCTTCCATAATAGCAAAACTGGGACAGTCAGTGTAACTAAAGTCTTTATCCAGATATTTTTTAAATATATCCCATGCCTTTTTCTCATAGTATTTGGAAACATGAACAATTTCGATTATTTTACTTGTCTGAATATGGGTGCCAAAGGTAAGAGCAATTTGTTTCCCAAGTTTCTTTTGCAAAAAGGTATAGGTTTCATCCAGGACATAGGTAGAAGTAAAGAGAGTAAATCTTTCCCTGACAAGTACATTCTCACGAAACTCAATAGCCTGATGATGATTTTGATCATATTTATCCTCTAAGGAGTAGAAAGCAGAGGTGTCAATAAAAAGTTTCCTCATAGTTATTCACCATAAAGATATTTATCGTGATTTATAGAGCCATCAGTAATATCGCTGATTCCTGAGGCACCTATTTTAAAGAAGGAGTCGTTTAAATATTCTTTTTTTTTCCCAATGTATTCCTGTATGGCTTTAAGAATTTCTTTTTCAATTGGTTGATTTTGTTCGTGGACTATTTTATTGAACTCATTATAAACTTTACTATCTATGGTTATATTCATAGTCATTTTTGAAACACCTCCTGATTAAACAAAAGTATATCATAGATGAACGGCTATGTCAATATAAATGTTTCTTAAAGGGTAATCGGTCAGTTATTGGTGGGAGAAAGGCATAAAGATTAAATTTCTCGCTAAGGCGCAAAGAACGCAAAGGAATAAATTATAATCTTTGCGAACTTTGCGTCTTTGCGAGAGAAAATTTCTATTTAGTTTTTACCACTGATAACTGAGGGATTACCTTAAAGGACTGGAAACTAAAATGGATAAAAAATTAGGTATATATATCTGTTCAGGCTGTGGTATTGGTGAAGCCATTGACCTGGAAAAACTATCAAATGTCGCAATTAATGAATACAAAACCGCTGTTTGTAAAACCCATCATAGCTTATGCAGTCAAGATGGTCTGGCATTAATTAATCAGGATTGTCAGGGGAATGGAATAAATACTATTGTTATTGGAGGTTGCTCTCCACGGGTCAACCAGGATGTATTTGCGTTTGATACCGATAAAATTATGGAGCGGGTCAACCTGCGGGAACAGGTTATCTGGTGTCAGCCACCAAATCAACCAGATACTCAAATGATGGCTGAAGATTATCTCAAAATGGGCATTGTTAAGGCTCAAAAAACAGAATTGTTAGACCCATATCAACCTGAAACAGAGATAAGTCGGGATATTTTAGTCGTTGGTGGTGGCATAACCGGGATGACGGCGGCTCTTGAGTCTGCAAAAGCGGGTCAAACAGTAATTTTAGTTGAAAAAGAAAAGGCTCTGGGTGGTTTCCTGACTAAACTTCATAAACAATTTCCTATCCAATCCCCATATCAGGAACTTCAAACACCAATTCATCTCGAAATGATTAAAGAGATTTCTGCCAATCAGAAAATCAAGGTTTATCCCGAGACAAAAATAGAAAAGATTGCCGGTGGTCCTGGTTTATTTGATGTTACTGTGAATCAAAATGAAAAGACAAACCAATTTCGGGTTGGGGCAATAGTTTTAGCCGCTGGATTTAAGCCTTATGATGCCAGTGGACTTGAATATCTTGGTTTTGGCAAATCACCAAATGTGATTACCAATGTTCAGATGGAGGAATTGGCTAAAAAGGGTTTGATTACCAGACCGTCAGATGGTCAACCGGCGAAAAATGTTGCCTTTATTCAATGTGCTGGTTCGCGGGATAAAGAGCGTCTGCCGTATTGTTCGACCTATTGCTGTATGACCTCTCTTAAACAAGCCCTCTATGTTCGGCAACAAAACCAGGAGGCAATGGCTTACATATTTTACAAGGATATGCGGACAATGGGACTTTATGAGGATTTTTACATCAAGGCTCAAGAAGATGAAGGCGTTTTTTTAACTAAAGGAGAGGTCGTTGGGGTAGAAGTTATAGATGGGAATAATCTAACAATCACGATTAAAGATACATTGCTGGGCGAAGATATGGTTATTGAAGCCGATTTAGTTGTTCTGGCAACAGGAATGGTGCCAACAACCGCAATTGAAAGGCTGATAAAAGAAGAGACGACACAATGCCATGAAGAAGCCTGTAAAAAAGAAGAACCAACTGTGCCTCAAGACCCCATTATTAAATCAGATATTCTGAATCTGGAATATCGGCAAGGACCGGAATTGCCCCAATTAAAGTATGGTTTTCCGGATTCACATTTTATCTGTTTTCCTTATGAGACGCGGAGAACAGGCATATATGCGGCTGGATGTGTGCGTCAGCCAATGGATATTGCCGGTTGTATGGAGGATGCAAGTGGAGCGGCGTTGAAGGCAATTCAATGTGTCGAATTAATCAGTAAAGGCGAAGCAGTTCACCCAAGGGTTGGTGACCGCAGTTATCCTGACTTTTTTATGCAAAGATGCACCCAGTGTAAAAGATGCACGGATGAATGTCCGTTTGGAGCAATTAATGAGGATGAAAAATTCAATCCTTTACCAAATATTACTCGATGTCGAAGATGCGGGACCTGTCTGGGTGCCTGCCCGGAAAGGATAATCAGTTTTAAGAATTATTCGATTGACATTATCTCATCTATGTTTAAAGCCGTGAGCGTGCCGGATGAATTTGAAAATAAACCACGAGTGCTTGCCTTTATGTGTGAAAATGACGCCATCCCGGCTCTGGATATGACTGGGGTTAAACGACTTGAATATAGCCCATTCATTCGGGTTATCCCGGTGAGATGTCTTGGTTCTTTTAACCTTGTCTGGATTTCAGATGCCTTATCAAAAGGAATTGATGGCATTCTACTTATTGGCTGTAAATATGGGGATGACTATCAATGCCACTTTGTCAAAGGAAGTGAATTAGCCAATTATCGGCTTGGTAAGGTTCAGGAAACGCTAAATAGATTGGCTCTTGAATCTGACCGGGTAAAAATGGTTCAACTTGCAATTAATGAATATGATTTGTTACCAGGAATATTTAAGGATTTTATGGCAACTATTGATAAGGTAGGCCCAAATCCATTTAAGGGATTTTAGTTTTAGAGTCAGACAAGTCAGAGTGGTCTAACTCTATTTAATGGAGTAAAAAATGAATTTAATTAAGCCTGATTTAAAATTTATCCGCGAGATAATTTGTGCTGGCGGAGATTCTCTAAAAAAATGTTTTCAGTGTGCCACCTGCTCTGTAACCTGTAAATTGTCCCCTGATGGCAAGCCATTTCCACGCAAAGAGATGATTTGGGCACAGTGGGGACTAAAAGATAAATTGTTGGCTGACCCGGATATCTGGCTTTGCCACCAGTGTAGCGACTGCACGGTTTATTGTCCTCGAGGGGCAAAACCAGGTGAGGTAATGGCCGCTATCCGCAAATCGGTTATCACTCATTATTCTTTCCCAAAATTTTTGGGTAAAATGGTTAGCCAGGTGAAATATGTGCCACTTCTGATTGCTTTTCCAGTGATATTGTTGCTGGCTGTTTTAGGAATTAGCGGTCATCTAAATATCCCTGCCGGCGAGATAAGATTTTCAGAGTTTATGCCCACGGAATATGTTGATGCTATTTTTATACCTGTGGCATTATTTGCGGCAATAGCCTTTGGTGTGGGAATTACCAGATATTGGAAAGATATATCTGGACCAAATGCAAAGATAGGCTTAATTCCCAGTCTTATTTCAACAATTGTTGAGATATTAACTCATAACCGATTTAATAAATGCGAAGTGAACAAACCCAGGTCGATTGCCCATCTTGGTGTTTTTTACGGATTTATTGGGCTGGCAATAACAACTGCTTTAGCCGTTTTCTATCTCTATATCCTGAAACAGGAATCCCCTTATCCATTACTCAGTCCAGTAAAGATAATTGGCAATATCAGTGCTCTAACATTGCTTATGGGAATTATATTGGTCATTAGTAATCGGTTGAAAAACAAGGAAAAGACAGGTTTGGGGTCTTACTTTGACTGGTCACTCATTGTTGTCATTGCCGTAGTTGTCCTGACCGGGATACTTTCACAACTTACGCGATGGGCAAATATAACCATCCTGGCTTATCCCATTTACTTTCTCCATTTAGTCAGTGTATTTTACCTATTTATCTATGCCCCATATTCTAAACTCGCTCATTTACTTTATCGGACAGCGGCTATGGTTTATGCAAAACAATGTCAACGGGAGGTGTAAAAATGCAGAAATTTGTCGCAGATTACGCTACATTTGAATCGTTACTGACTGTAGATTGGAATAAAACCATCAATTTTGCCCTTCAACGGATGAAAGAATTGAATCGAAGTTGTTTGTTTGTTGTTGACCGTGAAGGTAAAACTCTCGGGATAGTTACAGAACATGATAAGCCGTTAGACCAAAATCTGAAAGAATTCTGTGAGCAAAGAGAATTTAAAATAATTAGCGTCGAAGAGGCAAAAATAATGAATTCAAGAGACGCGGCTAAGTATATGTCAGACAATAAATTCCATCGTATCACCATAAAAGATAAAAGTTCACTCGGTATTTTCACCTCAACAGACTTCATAAAAATGGTTGCAGAAGGAAATTAGTCCTCACTTTACATCCCTTCTAATTAATTGTTCAAGTTGAACTCCCTGTCCATATTTTTCCATTTTTAACAGCCAAGAATTAGAGTCACACCTTAAGAGTGTGGTGGTATATGCGGATCTTAGAGATTGTCTGCAAAAAAGAAGATATAGCAGTTATTAACTGGAAGTTTACATAGGATAATACCCATAAATAAGGCATGAGAATAATCGTTCCGTTAGGAACATAATATCGGTAGGAATAGATAGACAAATCAATCAGTTCCGTAGGAAC
>JBFLXS010000310.1 GCA_040755795.1 bacterium
TCTCAAAAGGTGTGTCTCCAGGCCACCAGTGGCGTGGTCCAAAAGCCTTAAAAAGCCGCTCATAAATCCAATTAAGAACTTGCTCTTTTTGACTACCTTGTTTTTTATTAATTGACATTTTTACCCCCTTTTTTTTACATACACCCTTTTTGATAATTCGTAACCGTTGAGGTGGTAATTTACCGCAGAGACGCAGAGGACACACCCCTAACCCCTCTCAAGAGGGGACAGAGAAGACATAGAAATAAATCAGATAACAGAAAAGAGAGTAGAAAGTAGAGAGTAGAAAAGCACAAGGTTTTCTGACTACTAACTATTGACTACTGATTTAATGTTGCTGGACTCAAGAGTTTGCTCTGATGAAAATCAGGGATGTTAAGCGTCTCGTCCATAGATTTTCCCCTCTTAAGAGGGGTTAAGGGTGTGTTTTTCTCTGCGTCTCTGCGGTGAACGGTTACAGAAGTTCAAATAAGTAAGTAAAATTTAGTAGCAGATAGGTTATAATTAAAAGGTTATGATTTTTTATTTTTTCTCGTCTGGATGAATGTCTCTATGAGGTTTGGGTCATGTTGATACCCGGCATTTTTAACTAATTCATCTATTGCCTGTTCTTCACTCATTGCCTCACGATATGCCCTTTTAGAGGTCATTGCATCAAATGCATCCGCAACTGCAATTATCCTTGCCATTAATGGGATTTCCTCTCCCTGTAATCCATCAGGATAGCCTTTACCATCATATCTTTCATGATGGTGTTTAATTCCCGGAATAATCTTTACCATATCTTCTTTTGGAATAAGTAACCGTGCTTCTCTAACTGCGGCTAATGTTCTTTTCATATCTTCAGCTGGTTGAAGGATTTTAACTCCCTTTAGCGGATGTTCCTTCATTATTCTCCATTCTTCATCATTTAATTTGCCAGGTTTATCTAAGATAGCTTCTGAGATACCAATTTTTCCCACATCATGTAATCTGGCAGTTAATTCCAGAATATTTTTATCCTTTTCAGACATCTTTAATGCCCGAGCAATATCCAGTGAAAATTCAGTCACTCGTTGCGAATGACCTTCTGTATAAGCATCTTTCTCGTCAATAGCTGATGAAAGAGAACTTACGGTGGTGATAAACAGATCTTGAAGTTGACAAAAAAGACGGGCATTTTGAATAGTAGAGGTGACTAAAGTTGCTAAAGCAAAAAGAAGTTTGGCATCCGGGGTAAAAAAAGGTTCACCTGAAATCTTATCGCCTAAAACTATCACTCCAATTGGCTCATCCTTATATTTTAGTGGCACACATAAAAGATTATTAATTCCTAAAATATGTTCATGAATATTTTTAGAAGATTGGATATTACTATGGATAATATATCTTCCCTCTCTTATTGCCTGGCCCGAAACACCTTCTTCAGCAATAAATTCAGTTTTAAACCTGTTTAATTTCTCTGGTGAGAAACCTATCTCGGCTCGGATTTTTAGTTTATAGTCTTCTTCATCAAATAACATTAAATAGCCATATTTAGTTTCTAAAACATTCATCGCTTTAATCAGAATTTCTACAGGTAACCTATCGACATTGAGCATTGTTCCAAGACTATTGGTAACATCATATAATAGAGATAATTCTTCATAAGCCGTGGATAATGCTTCGGTAACATTATCTAATTCCTTTTCTAATTCTTTAATTCTTGAAATGAGTTTTTCATCTTTAGTCATTTTCTCTCCATTTTTTCTTTCATTAAGAATCCAGGGATGAAATTAGAAATTAGTGGTTAGATTTTTGCAGTCCTATTCCTTTTCCTCATGCCCATAATTTGAATAATATATCTTTTCCCGGCTATCTAAGTCATTACAATTAACTCTGATTTCGCCAGTAGTTGAACTGTATATCCAACCGCCGATATTACTATCCGCTATATTTTGAGGGGTCATCAGTTCTTTTTGTGTATCAATAACCGTAACCGCGTTAGAATTGGGATTAGCACCACTGGGGGGATGAGACCTTAATCTCGCTTTTGGGATTTCTTGCATATAATTTGGGGTAAAAGCAGGCACATCTTGCCCCCCAATATTATGCGGAGTATTATCAAGGCTTTGGGGGAAAATTCCCGGATTGGTACTATAATAGTTATTAATTGCTACCCGTAGATTAGCCAGATGGTCTTTTGTTTTTGCCTCCCTTGACCGTGTCAGAACTTGAGGTACTCTTGCCACGATAATTAACAGTAAAATGGCTAAGATGAGCACCACTACCATTAACTCCACTAAAGTAAATCCCTTTTTGTTTTTTAACATTTTTTTTAACATTTTTTTCCCTCCATTATTTTTTTGAATTTCTTATAATATACCATAATTTTGATAAAAAGTCAAGATAAATTTACACAAATGGCAAAATTTATTTTATTTGTGCAATTCATGGTATATTTTTTGGTGCCGGAAGCGGGATTTGAACCCGCACACCCATTCGGGCACATGGCCCTCAACCATGCGTGTCTACCATATTCCACCATCCCGGCAATATCAAGAGAGTAAACAATGGTCAGTAGTAAAGTGTCCACTGTTCAGTTTGGACGCTTCACTAATAATAAATATATATCTCCAAATCAGGTCTTGTATCTCGATGGAGTTGGCGGAAATCACGGTCAAAATTTATTTCACTCGTATAGCTCAGGACAAGTCTTTTGTTTTTCCCGGTTCCCATTTTGTCTATTAATGAAGTAGGATATTTTAATACTGGCTGTTCTTCTAAATTTACATCTTCATTAACTAACCGAAATCCCGGAATTAATCTACCCTTACTTTTTATATACTCTTCTTTTACTTCCTTAACTAAATAAGTTCGTTCCTTTCGGTCAAAATAGACATTTGATTTGATTAATACTTTTTTATCCGTAAGTTCTTGTTGAAGAATCTGTAAATTATCCTTTCTTAACTTAGCCCAAGGGTCTATTTCTCTATCTTTTTGATAAATCATAAATAACCTTCCTTAATAATTATTATACCCAAAAATCTCATAATGTCAACAATTTTTTATTTGTGCTTTTAGTCCAAAAAACAATGGTCCACCTACTTCTATATTTTTGTTATTCGCCGTAATATATCGATTTACAAAATCAGGGATAAACAGGTTAATCTCACCCGGGCGTTTAGCCATTTTGTAGCGTTCATCAATGGTATTTTTACCATCTTTAATTGCCTTTTCTAATTTAGCCACAAAGCCATTGACAATATTATTCAAATAGATTAATTTAGTCTTAATTCCATCTACTCGAGCTAAATTAGCCAGATTGCTTAATTTCCCTTTTTGTAATTGGCTCGATAATCCTATGATATTGCCTTCATAGATATATATTTCATTAAAAGCGGCAAAAGAAAGCATTGGCTTTCCATCATCCCAATTATAGACCCAAACTTTTATCTGTTCATCTTGATATGCTAAAATTTCCACAGGTCCAATATCATCCTTATGCAAAGTTGCAATTTCAATTAACGATTGAGCTAATTTTTTCCCCTTAGCCGTTGTTGGAAATTCTTCTACGGTTAGTTCCTGAGTAATATCTTCATCAGTTAATTTTTGTTCTTCCCCATAGACTAAAGTTCGTATATCAGATACCTTTTGTTCAAGCATGGCTAATCTTTCTACCCCAAAACCTAAGTTAAATACCGGGTATTTAATATCATAATTTGCCAATGCCACCGGGGAATAAAATCCAATATTAGCCACTTCAATCTGTTGAGTTCCTATTTGCGAATAAACCTCATATTCTGAACCTGGTGTGTAGTATTTACTCGTCACCTTCTTTTTAATAAATTCGGGTTTGCCAAACCCCAGTTCAAATAAGACCATTTTAGTAAATTCAATTCCATCTTCTACGGTTATTTCATCATTCATAATTACGACTGAGGCAGATGTGCTTTCGTATAAATGATGCGGGTCGAGTCTTTGTTCCCGTCTAAATCGTGAACCAATAGAGAAAAGTTTTACCGGAATTTTAGTTTGATTTTTAGATAAATAATTAAACCATGCCGCGGTCATATGTGAGCGTAAGGTAAATTTAGTTGGAATTGGTTTTAACGCCTTAAATTCTGGAAAAACACGGTCAATGATTAAAGTCGCCTTTTCTTCTTTAATATCAAGGCTTTTGACTAATTCCTCAATCAAGTCGTCACTTTCTATTGTTCCTTTTTTAAAGGCACGGAATATCTCTTCTATGTTTTTTTCTTTTTTAAAATCGGGTATAATCTTCTTTATTTCCTCAATCTTACGATTACTAATGCCAATATCAGGTCTTGGTAAGCCTGCCAGGTAAAATATCCTATCTAAAATCACCGGTGCCTCTGGTCCATATTGACGATATACCTCGCCTTCCTCAATAATCGCTGGATTTATTATTTCATCTAATCCAAGTCGTAAGAATACCTCACGGAATTTTAGATTAAGTGAAATAATCGGATGTTCTTTACCTCGAGTGGGTTGTTCCCAGAGCATTTTTCGTCCGCTTAAATTAATTAATTTTGCTGTTTCTAACCAGGTTTGTTCAAAATCCTTTTTAGCCTTTTCTCTAATTTCTCTTATATTATATTCCATTATGTTGTAACTATACCATTTATTTATCTCTTTGTCAAATAGTTTTTTTTACCATATGTAATGGGTCAGTGAAATAGGGGATTCTCCTGAAAGTAGGAAGTAGGAGAGTAGGAAAGTAGGAAAGGAGAAGACATTGCCCCCAGAAGAGGAATACCCTGCACATCCTTTATCCCTTTCCTACTTACCTACTACCTACTTGCTTACTATTTTCATTGCTTTCCCCTCCGCAGGTTAATGTTCATTTCACCAAATGACTGACGGAGAGTGTTGCAAATGGTTTTTAGTTATGGTGTGGGTTGGGGAGAGTTTTGGGTGATAAAACATGCCAAAGTGACAAAAAAGAGGTAATCTGCTTAGTTGACATCAAGAGGAGGAGGTGTTATATA
>JBFLXS010000311.1 GCA_040755795.1 bacterium
ATCGTTCCGTTAGGAACATAATATCGGTAGGAATAGATAGACAAATCAATCAGTTCCGTAGGAACGATATATTGGTAGAAAATTTATGGAAAGCCATTTACCGATATATTGTCCCTATGGGACATTATTTGTATGATATTTATTTCTACCGAGATGTTGTCCCTATGGGACATTAAATGAAGGTGTTCACTCGACCCCTGGATCCCTTGACCCCTTGAATCCTTTCAAGACAGTATTTACTACAATCTCTGTCGCCAGACAATACAATTTAGTCTCTTTCCCAATCCCTTTTCTTCTTAACTCATAGGGGTCGCTTTTATTGTCAACCAGCCCATCAAGAGAAGTTACGGCGCAGATAAAACCAGCCTCTTTAACCAGTTTTTTATTCTCTTCATTAAAATGAGCCTCAATTGTGCCATTTGGATAAGAGAATAAATTTATCGGCTTGCCTATTTTTTCTTCCAGGATTTTCTTTGAACCTTCAATTTCTTCCCTGGCATATTCATAAGAGCAATGTGGCAGATTACAATGGGTAACTGTATGACCACCAAAGGACATACCCTCCATCTTCTTAACCTCATCCCAGGACAACATATATTTATGGCTAAGTTCCTCTCTGTTTATCTCCACTTCAAACTTCCTGGTTAAATCCGTGATAAATTCTTCCCTTTTAGATTGGTCAAGATGAAGGATTATCGAATTGAGGATATTTATCGACACTAATTTATCCTTAACTGTTTCAAATTTAAGGAGATGGTTTTCAAGGGAGATTTCTTTCTTTTTTGTCTCCTTGACCAGATGGATGATTCGATGTGTCCAGAGTATATCTTTCCCATCGATACATCCCGCGACAAGGAAAAATGTCGCGGTCGCACCATATTTTTTTAAAATAGGATAGGCATTTAGATAATTATCTTTATACCCATCATCAAAGGTAATGGCTAATGAATTTCTGGGTAACTCTTTGCCTTCCTTAATGTGGACAGCAATATCTTCAAGAGAAATAATATTATATTTTTTAGAGAGATATTTTATTTGTTTTTCAAAATCTCCTGTCGAAACGGTTATTTTCGGGGTGGCATAAACAAAGTCTTCATCTGCGACGGAATGATACCTCAATATCACCGCTAATCTTGTCTTTGAGGCGATAAAGTGGTGAAGGAGTTGTGTTATGCCGCTATAATACAAAATACTTTTTATAAGAGATTTAATCATTTCTACCTTCCCTTTCCAGTAACCACTTATATACCGGTTTTATATTGATAAATTTATTATCAATCGAAATACTATCTTCATCATCGTAGGTAAGAATTATCCCCTCTCTCAGTTTTAGTTCATCCATGGTAGAAATAAGACTGGATAATTCACGACCTTTTGTTTTTTTACTCTCAAATTCCCAGGTTACCTGAATAGGTATTTTTCTCTCATTAAAATCCTTAACCAGGAAGTCAATCTCTAAATTATTCCCTGTCTTATAATAGTAGAGTTCCTGCCCCATTTGCAAAAGGTGTAAGAAAACGCAAATTTCAAGCATTCTACCTTTATCTTCTGAAAATCTAAAAGAGACAGCGTTGGCAAGTCCACAATCAACAGCATATATCTTTTTAAACCCCTTTTGCTGTTTTTTTAAGGAATAGGAAAACTGCGGAATCTCAAAAAGCAAAAATACCTCCTTCAAATAATCTAAATAGGTAGATGCCAGTTTATAGGAAATATTGAAGGTCTTTTTAAGCGATTCAATAGAAGTAGTTTTTGTGGCATTGCTTATAAGATAAATAGCCATCTTTTCAAGAATGCCCTTTTCACGCACCTCATACCTCATAACAATATCCTTCTGAATAATATCCCGGAAATATTGCCCGGGAAGTTCTAAATTGTCGGTTAAAACAACCTCAGGGAAACCACCTTTCGATAAATATTCTGAAAAGAGTTTAAGTAAAAGTTTTTCTTTTAATATGATGTCCTTTTTATTAAGAATCCCTACCCCTTTGAATTGAAGGTATTCACCAAATGAGAGGGGCAGAAGTTGATAAGACAAATGCCTTCCGGTTAGCAAAGATGCTATCTCACTACTGAGAAGCTTTGACGACGAACCAGTTACGAATATCTTAAATTGGGATGAATCACGCAATTTTCGGATAGTTCGCTCCCATTGGCTTATTACCTGTATCTCATCAAAGAAAAGGTAGCAAAGACCTGGATTAAAATATTCTTTATAAACTGATATTATCTCTTCAATAATTGATGGGTGGTCGTGCTCGATAAAATAGGGGTCCTCAAAATTTATATATAAAGAATTATCCTTAAGGTTTAGATGTTTTATCAATAGTTTTAGAACAGAGGATTTACCACTTCGTCTTGGTCCAATAATATCTACAATCTCTCTGGTCTTAAGGTCTATTGCTTCAACGATAGACCTGGGATAAAGTTTATCTCCTCTTAAGGTATTCTGCCAGAATTCTATTACCTTTATGATTTGCGAAGCATTTATTTTCATAATGTTTAGTTTATCATAATTTAAAATTATTGTCAACTATAATTTATAATAATCTGTGATTCAGACACTGGACAAAAGACAAAAGACATAAGACATAAGACATAAGACATAAGACTCTATTTATGCAGGAAATTAGTAACATTTGGGAAACCATCCTCAAAATTTCACTCCCTGAATTTTTCCTGAGCCTTACCTACAGAAGTATAGGCAGGTCTCCCAAGCCTTCATTCTTCTGCAATTTCTGCATGCTTTAGTCTGATGTCTAATGTCTATAGTCTACTGTCTGAATCACAGTATAATAAGGGTGTATGTAAAATTTGTGGGTAACTTTTACGCTACCTTCAATTTCTGTTCCCAAGACGGCTCCCATTTATTGTTTAGATAGCAAATCCTGTAACCGTTCAGGTTATACATTAGAAGTGTAAGAAGGGAGATAAGGGGATCGGGGAGATGTGGAGATTATAAATTCCTTGGATAATTGGGCAAAAGGTTATGGTTATGAAGTTGGTATGGAAGTTAGGTCAGGATGGTTGTGCAAAAAGACTAACTTCATAACCCCTAAACCAAACCAGCCTCCTAACCCTAACCCTTTCACCAAAAACTCCTAAATATATCCCCTTATCTCCATAATCTCCATATCTCCTTTTCGGACACAGGTCTAAAGTTAACTGCACAGGTGGATAAATTTTATAAACCCTAAAGAAGCGGTGAGAATTTGCGTCCTATTATTTACTAATTTCCTTTAATCTTCTAAATGCCTCTTTAAACTCATCCAAACTTACATTAAATCGCTTTGAGGCTCTTTCTTCGTCTCCTTTGTAGTCCTTAGCTATTCCCTCTACAAATTTAAGTAACCTGTTTTTCTTACTAATAGCTACTTGCAAATCCGAGGTAGATACATGCCAACTTTTAGCTAAATTCTCAATATTGCCTTGATGCCTGCACAGTAAAACAAAGATAGTTTCTCTTACTAATTTAAAATGGTCATGAACGGTTCTATGTGAGAGATTTAGTTTATCTTTTACATTCTCAAGAATACCTTTTCCCTGAATGAATGTTTTCAAAAATACCTTCTTTTGTACCTCTTGATTTGGAATTTTAATATAAGAAGGTGCATCATAGAGACTCAAGGCATCTGCTAATGAAGGTAAGGTATCTCTGAATTTAACATTGTAGATTTGGGAGCATCAATCGTTATCTTCGTTCTCTTAGACAAATCCGTTGGCAATGCCGATAAAAGAATAGTATCTCCTTCAGTTAAAATCACTGCCCGCTCGATTAAATTCTCTAATTCACGAACATTACCTGGATAATCATACTGCATCAATAATTCCAACGCCTCATCAGAAATCCTACCAACATTCTTCTTAGTCTCTTTAGCATACCTTTCAATAAAATACTCAATCAACAACGGAATATCTTCTTTTCTCTCGCATAAAGGAGGTAAAGAGATAGAAATGACATTTAGTCTAAAGTACAAATCTTCTCTAAATTCTTTCTTTTTAATAGCCTCTTCTAAGTTTTTATTTGTAGCGGCAATAATTCTTACATCTACCTTAATAGGTTTAGTATCGCTAATTCTTTCAAACTCCTTTTCTTGTAATACCCGTAATATCTTAGCTTGAGTAGAAAGAGTCATATCAGCCACTTCATCAAGGAAAATCGAGCCTTCATCAGCCAATTCAAACTTACCTGGTTTACCTTTAAGGTCAGCACCTGAAATACCTGATTTAGGAGCATAGCCAAACAACTCACTCTCTAACAAAGTCTCAGGAATAGCGGCACAATTGACAACAATAAAAGGTTTATCCTTGCGCAGGCTATTAATATGAATAGCGCGAGCGACAAGCTCTTTTCCCGTCCCACTTTCACCATAAATCAATACATTTGCATTAGTCTTAGCCACTTTCTTGACTAACTTAATCACCTCTTGAAGTGCTTTACTTTTACCAATAATATTTGGCAGACCATACTCTTGTTCTCGTTCTTTCTTAAGATATATATTTTCTTTAGTCAGATTAACTGGACTTTCGTAAATTTTATGCTACTTCTAAAATTCTCTTTATCCTTATCAATCTGTTTATTTTGCTCAAAGATGGCAAAATTAGGCTCAAAAGCCTGATGATTTTTTTGCAACTTATCCTTTGAAGTTGACTTGATAAAAATGCTTTACCTATTTTCTTCCCTTTGTGCCCTTTGCGATTTATCCTTTTTTAATCGCAAAGAACGCAAAGAAATCGACTGCAAAGAACGCAAAGATTAAAGGAGAAAGGAATCATAGAAAATTCAC
Organism: bacterium; assembly: GCA_040755795.1. Lineage (NCBI taxonomy): Bacteria > bacterium. The sequence goes on from JBFLXS010000311.1 coordinate 4,788, forward strand.
GAAACTCCAGGTAAGAGAACATGTTGAGAAAGATGAGACAAAAGCCTATATTCAGCGATTTTGAACCAGCAATTAATTCTATTATTTTTTCAGCAGGATTTAACAGATTAAGCGGATTTATCCGTTTAATCCAAAACAAAATCGTATGAAAAATTCTGGCACTATTCAAGAGTAAATT
>JBFLXS010000312.1 GCA_040755795.1 bacterium
AAACATTGATTATAAATAAAAATTTGCACCAGCATTGCATTCACTCCAAGTCCTTAATTCTCAAGAGGTTGTGTAATATTCACCCCCGTTATACCGCTGAAAAGATATGTCAACAGCCTGTCAAGATCTGACCCTAACTCCCCTCCTATAATGGTAAAAGTATATCATGAATAAATGATTTTGTCAAGTTTTAATTCACAATTCAAGATGTGACCCCCCCCTCTTTCTACTTGCACTCTTGCCAGTAAATGTCGGTCCACCTACCGGTCCTCCACCACCAAAGGGATAATAGAAATATTGTTCGACTACCCTGCCATCTTTATCAGTAATTGCTCGAGCCGAGCCTAACTGGTCGTTGTGGTAGTAATAGAGTTTCACCGGGCTACCAAGCGGCTCTTCTTGCAACCTCGCAGTCAACTGCCCATTAGCATACACATACGAGGTCTTGCTGGTAATAGTTACCTTTTCTGCCGGGGGCGATTCTATCTTATTGACAACCAGATTCAACTCAAATGCCTTCCCATCCCTAATCGAGGCTAAAGGGATTGTCACCCCTTGTCTCCCTAAACTATCCTCAATCCCTACTCTTACACTCCCATCTACACCTTGTAGGCTTTTGTATTGAAAGACAATCCGACCATTGTAATGCAGTATAACCTGAAATGTCTCTGGTTCATCCCTTCCGTATAATGGCACCTCCTCCCAGCTGACCACAAATCTATCCCCTAAATCCTTGTAAGTAATTTTGCCTCCTGCATAAGGATTCAAATCTCTGAAGGATGATACAATCTCTATTGTCACAGATGCTTAATTTTCAAAGAGCAATTAAAAGAAAGAAAAAGTAAATTTTTCTATTCCTTTTATTAACAATAAGTTATGTAAAATATCAATTCACAATTCAAGATGCGACCCCTATCTCCATTCAAGATGCGACCCCTATCTCCATTCACGACCCCTATCTCCATTCAAGATGCGACCCCTATCTCCATTCCCTATTCTTCCCATTTATACAAAAACCTCCTTATTCTTTCTTAGGTGTCCACCAGTCAAATGTAGCCTCTGTCTGACACCAGTCAACTTTAGGATCTACAATTTTTCTAATTAGTCTATTATTTGTACCATCTGCATTTATTACATGTAATTCCGTTCTATTCGCCCACAACATAACAGGCCAATCTGTAGAATAGTAGTAGGTATACATAATTTTCTTTCCATCAGATGACCAACAAACTTCTTTATATCCTCCTAACCCTCTTTGTTCAGCAATCTTCCTTAAATTTGTACCATTACTATTTATTACATATATTCCATCTATTTGATTTATTCCCTTTGGAGAAACTTTTTCTCTTCCAATGAAAACAATTTGATTCCCATCTAGCAACCATCGGGGTGTACTATCATAATCGACTTCTACAACATCATCAAAAATAATTTGTTTTAGAGCAGTACCATCAACATTCATAATAAAAATATTACCTGGTTCCCATTTAGAAGTTTCAATATGCTTTTTGCATCCCCTAAAGAGAATTTTTTTACCATCTGGAGATACATCATGTTTATCTTTAGAAAGATATATCCCTCTTTCATTTTCTTTCCCTGCCCCATTGGTCAACTGCTTAAAATCAGCACCATCAATTTTTATAGTATATATTTCATTCTCTTTTCTAAAGGCAATCATCTTTCCATTTGGAAAGAAAGATGGACTGCCTCCCCCTTTACATATTTCTTTAAGCCCACTTCCATCTTCATTTATAATATATATTTGGTTATTTACTCCTCCTTTCTCATATGAGTATACATGGAAAACAATCTTTTTCCCATCTGGTGACCATCTTGGATTTTTAATAGATTGAAAAAATCCATTTGGAACAGGGTGATAATCGCTACCATCAGCATTCATAACATATAATTGACATCCTTTTCGTACCATTTTCCCGCTTTCTTTTTCCCATACCTCTTTGGCTATAACTACTTTTCCCTCTAATTGTTTTACTACATGGTCCGTATTCCCTTTAATACTCATCCCTGCACACCCTAAGATTATTAAAGATATTACCAAAAAGAGATAAAGAATTCTTTTCATCACTTCCTCCTTTATCTCCTTCTCATCGATACCGCTCATACTGAATTAATAGGTATGCAGGTAATGCTCCAGGACCTCCAGTAGTACCATATACACCCATTGTAAGCCAAACATCTATCTGTTTAGTAAACAGTTGTGTAGGAGCTATACCTAACGCCCTACCTACATCTTGATGACATACACCATTTATAATATATCTGAATCTTGAGGCAAAAGAGGAAGTAATACTTTGCCTCGTAATTACCCCTGTATGAGTCGTCAATGGTATCTTTCCCAGAACCTTATCATGACTAACATATCCTAAAACATCATTACCTCGAACAACCTTCTTAAAACCATGCATGCCTTCGTCAAGTGCGTATCTTCCAGAAACCTTAGCTTGTATAAATTTTCCTCCTTTGGTAGGATCAATCGCATTCTTCACCTCCTCTTCACTTGTAGCTAATAAACTCACATTTTTATCCCAATTCAACCCACTTTCTATCCCACTTTGGATAAAAGCAGAGGTTACCGCTGAGAGTAGGAAGTTATCACCTACGAGTTCCTGCATAGGGTCAGTAGACATGATTACCTGAGTTATTCCAGAAGCTATAACCCTATTTGATGCAATTGCCTCTGCTGAAAGTGCTGAGCCTGCACCTGCTTCAGCTCCAGCAAATGCTATGCCATAAGTTAGCATGCTTGATATTCCACCAATAAATGCTCCTTTTAGAATATCATCCCAATCACCCCCAGCAATAGCTGTACTAACCCCTCCAAATATTGCACCAACTATAAATGCTGCAAATATCCCAAATTCTCCATTTGGATCAACATAGGTAAGAGGGTTATTATCACAATAGAGGTAGGGATTTGAACCAACAAGATCAATTGGATCAGGAGTGATAAATCTACCAAGTGCGGGATCGTAATATCGGGCACCAAAATAAAAAAGACCAGTAGCATCCAATTCTTTACCAGTAAAACTTGGTCTTCCTACTGGTCCTCCAGAGCCAAATGGGTAGTAAAAATAATTCTCTACTACTTTACCATCTTTATCGCTAATAGCTCTTGGTGAACCTAAGTGGTCGTTGTGGTAGTAGTAGACCTTCGGTGAAGAGCCAATCGGTTCTTCCTGTAGCTTTGCCACTAACTGCCCATTACCATACACATACGAGGTCTTACTGGTAATAGTTACCTTCTGGGCCGGTGGTGACTCTATCTTAGTTACTATTAGATTCAACTCGAACGCCTTCCCGTCCCTAATCGAGGCTAAAGGAATAGCCACCCCGTTTCTCCCTTGACTATTCTCAATCCCTACCTTTACATACCCATCTACACCCTGCAGGGTTTTATATTGCAAGACAATCCGACCATCATAATGAAGTATAACCTGAAATGTCTCTTTTTCACTCCGACCGTATAATGACACATCCTGCCAGCTGACCACAAATCTATCCCCTAAATCCTCATAACTAATTTTACCTTCTTCAGATGGATCTAGATCTCGCCAGAAAACCCCAATCATATTATTTGGTGCCCGGGTATCAGGGATATTTGTTGGACAATATGATTCCTGGGTAGCATACCCTCCATCAAAACTCAAGAATCCATTACTGTTAATATTTATCTTATCATAGGTCTTATCATAATACCTGAAGGTAAATGGCAGATTAAACCATTTATTGTCATCATCCCCTGTGATTTCAGTTGGACTTTCAGTTTCTATCCATTGATAATTAGACTCCAGCAACTCATATTCAACCTCTTCTTTTGGAATAGCCTCTTTGCCTGTTAGGGGTTGAATCTTTAGTGCCAGGCAATTTTCAAGTAAATTCCTATCATACTCCTCTCCTTCATTTCCTGCTTGATTTTCTATCCCAACTACAACTCTCTCATCCACTCCTTGCAAGTCTTTATACTGAAATGTAATCGTGCCATCTTTATTAAGTATAACCTGAAATGTTTGGTAATTACCTCTTGGTGAGTAAAGAGAGATATTATCCCAGCTCACGATAAATCTTTCAGGATTGCTCTCATAAGTAATCTTACCACCTTTTCTTGGGTCTAAATCCCGCCAGAATGGTGCCACTAAGGCATTTGGTTGGTTGGAATTAGGGATATTAACAGGTGACCAACTATTAGAATCTGAGGTAAAACTTAAAAAACCATTACTACAGACATAGACCTTATCATACTCCTGGCCATAAAACTTGAACTTGAATGGTAGATTAAACAATATCGTCTGGTCATCACCGGTTATATCTGTTGCCTGGGTGGTAGTAATCCACTGGAAATCTGATGGCAGAATACTATAGTCTATCTCTCTTATTTGTTTAACCTCTGTCTTGCCTTTCATCTCGCATAATGTTCTTCCCTGTAAGTCATAATGATAAATCGTTATTGCCTCACCTTTTATCTTCTCTACCCGGCTATTATTACCATCATAGACATACCGTTCATCCAAGAATCCATTTTTACCAATCATAATCAGATTATTCTCATAATCATAGTAATAAGTAATAACCTCTCCTTGACCGGATTTTGACTTCAGGTTACCATTTGGATAATAGTCATAACTATAAACCCCATCTGACTTAAGGCAATTAGAGGTATAGCCATAGTTGCGGACTGGTTCTGTTTGAACTTGTGAAGTAACTCGATTTCCCACTTTATCATAGGTATATGTGATATCTTTATAATCTCCAGGTGTATAGTCTATACCCGTAAGTCTATTCAGGGTATCATAGGTATAATTGGCAAATGCTGTCGTCCCGGTAGCGTCTGAATATTCCTGTGTAAGATTACCGGATTGGTCATAAGTAAATAATCGTTGAAAGATAGGGTTACTGGTTTTTTGGGTATCAAT
>JBFLXS010000313.1 GCA_040755795.1 bacterium
TTCTATGGTCATTAATTCCCCCGTGTTTTTTATTCGCTTGTATTACTTATATCGGAACACAAGGGACAAAACTTAAATCTTATCTCTAATCTTTCTCCATTATCCTCCTTTTTGCTGAATAGTTACAAAATCGGTTAAATAATTTTACCTTAGAATATTTGCAATTAGGTGGCTTCCCTAAAATTGTTCTTACCAGAGATGAATTACTGCGCAAGGAATTGTTAACCCAATATTTCAATGATATCTTAAGCAGAGATATTGTTAGTCGGCATAGGATAAAAGATGTTGATAAGTTACGGAATTTAGCTTTATTCTATTGTACAAATTTTACGCGTCCATACAGCTTTAACAAAATAGAAAAAGTAATTGATTTCTCTTTATCGTTAGACTCTATTCACCGTTTTTCTCATTACTTAAAGGATGCATTTTTGATTGATTTCTTACCACGATTTTCTTATTCTTTGAAGAATCAAATGCAAACAGGTCGTAAGGTCTATTTTGTAGATAACGGCATGCATCATGCTATCGCCTTTAAGTTTTCTGAGGATAAGGGAAAATTATTAGAAAATGCTGTTTTTCACCATTTAAAGAAGCAGAAGAAAGAGGTGTATTATTTCCATGAAAAACAGGAAGTAGATTTTGTTTGCAAGCAAGGATTAGAGATTGTGGCATTAATCAATGTTTGTTATGTCCTGGATGATAAGGAAACACTCTTGAGAGAAACATCTGCTTTACGGGAAGCAATGAGATACTTTAACTTGAAAGAGTCCAGTATAATTATTGGTGAAGGAGAGGGTAGAAGAATATATGAACAGGGATTTGAGATACAGATTATTCCATTTTATCAATGGGCATTGGATTCGCCAGTAATGGGTCAGTAAAATGGGAAAACGGTATTAACTATGAAAGCACGAAATAAAGAAAACACGTAACCGTTCAGGTAGTCTGGTATCTGGGTGTCTAAGTGTCTGGGTTACATAGACTACCAGACACTTAGACACCCTTTACGCAAAATTGTAGGATTTGTTACTATCCTGATTTCCTGGATGTTAACTGATTGCTGATACCTGATGGCTGAACGGTTACTAATTTCTTATAACCTATTCAAAACCGTCTGCCAGAAAAAACCGTTCTGGAAGGCAAAGATTAAATTCACTATCACAGGCGTACTTTCTCCGATACTTGCATAGACTACACCAAATACTATTGGCGAAACTAACATTGGCCTGAAAAGCTGCCACTTGCTGAGTTCTATCTTTTTGCCTTCTTCACCAATAGCATCAAAAAAGTATTTAGCCGCCATACCAGATAACATCAGCAGATAAAGGCTTATTTCCAGCCAGGGGATTTGAGCCAAAAAAGAAGATACCCCACGCTGGGTAACATCCGGTGGTTGAAGAAGGAAAAAATCTGCACAAATAAATAGCACTAAACCACCGATTAGTGTGGTTAAGAGGAAGATTATCTGTCCCTTTTTACTCCATTGTGCTCTCACCACCCAGACAGCCACAATCCCTATAATTGCTAAGGCAATATATACCATACTACATCCCTCCTTCACGATAAAATTATCCCGTATAATCTCGGGAACAAAAAGGCTAAAGTCCGGAATTGAGCTTATCATCTCAGGCAACATACTAATAAGATCAATAGAGTCCTTTGCTCCGGACTTTCTATTTAACCCAAATATGTATTCGTTGCTATCCAAAATAAGCCGAATACTTTTCTCGCCAGAGTTCTTCTCTTGTTTGTCTGAGCCTTTTGATAACCTTTTCACCTTTCAACCTTTGCATATCTTTTTCATTCATTCTGTCTCTTATCTTTTCAATTGCCTCTGCACACCTTTGACCATCTAAGGAATCTTTAGCTGGGTAGAAAACAGGGAAATAATAAACCATTTCTCGTCTCAGTCCTTCACATATAATCTCCTCAATACTCGAAAATATCTGATCATCTACTAACTTCTTTGAATCTTCATATAAATGCTTTGGGATATTGACTTCAATATGTTTTAAAGACATTACCTTCACCCCTTGACTATGGGCATTATAACATCATTAAACAAAGTTGTCAATAGAAAATTAAGGATTACGCTTAAATTAGAGTTTTATCTCTCTCTTCCCAGTTTTGAATCTTCAAATAAACAGGGCATTTTTTACATTCTTGTAAGGTGTGGTTATGACAACAGGCTGGATTTTTACCTCAAAACAATTCTTACTTTGCCTGTACGCCTCGCAGATTAAATAGAAACTTGCAGGACAACCCTTGATATTAAAGCATCTATTCATTATCTCTTCCTCCTCTTTTTAAGCAATCGAATTATATGAAGATTTGCCACAGAGACACAGAGTCACAGAGCATTTTATAAGATATACCTTTTGATGTCATCTTTTAACAAGAGGAATTTGCTTATATACTTCTATCGCACATCCGATGATTTTCTCTGTTATCTCATTGAAATCTTTCATCTTAAACATCTCTGTGTCTTTGTGCCTCTGTGGCTGAATAGTTACTTTCGAATTTCCAATTTCAACTTCCTTTTCTAACCGCAAAGTTTCAAACAATAGTGAACCATCCCAGAATTCGTTAGATTCGTTAAATTCGCTTACTAATATCTTACCTCCTAAAAACAAAAAAGGGGTAAACAATCAAAATCGTCCACCCGTCACGAAGTCCGATAATGATAGCTACCCCCTTGCTGTGCAAAAAACACAGCAATAATAGTAGCCTCCTTCTTTGTGACGGGTGAGAGGATAAAACTCCTCTTTAAGAAAAAGGGCTATTAGCCTCTACTAAATTTATTTTGCCCAAAAACCTATTTATCTATATTTTATTATACCAGCTTACCTCCATGTTGTCAACAAAAAATTCAGGCAAAATGTAATCCCTCAGTTATGAGGTGTGAAGATAACTATTTGTTCACTTAAACGCTGAAATTAGAAATTGGAAATTGGGTTTTTCACTTCTCTCCCCAATTTCTAATTTCCAATTTCACTCAATTTTACTCCCTTTACACCTGATAACTGAGGCATTATAGCAGTTATTATTCAAAACTTTACTTAGAAATACAAATAATGTCCCATAGGGACAACATATCGGTAGAAATAAATATCATACAAATAATGTCCCGTAGGGACAATATATCGGTAAATGGCTTTCCATAATTTTTCTACCAATATATCGTTCCTACGGAACTGATTGATTTATCTATCTATTCCTACCGATATTATGTTCCTAACGGAACGATTATTCTCATGCCTTATTTATGGGTATTATCCTATGTAAACTTCCAGTTAATAACCGCTATAATTGGTTATTTGGATGCATTATTTCCCTCCCCAATTTAAAACTTAGTTCTGTTGTCTTTATCGGCTCAATCAATATAACCTTTAATTATTTTTTGAAGGGGCAACTATATAACGGAACTTCCCCCAGAAAATACACAAAAAGGCTCCATTAACATATTGATAATTAAGAAGATATGTTAATTAGGCTTTTTTAATTTTCGTAGATACACTATGGACGGGCGATTTTATTACTAAATATCATATCAAAAGAGTATTACTTTTGTCAAGTATTATTTTTACTAAAATTGTAAATATTCGTAGGCACATTTTTTGAACATATTTTAGTCGTATCCCATTGATATACATAGACTTAAGTCTATTTTTTAGGTAATTTTTAGGGGGAAGTTCCGATATAACACCTTCTCATCTTGATGTCAACTAAGCAGATTATCTCTTTTTTATAGCTTTGGCATCTTTTATCACCCAAAAACTCTCCCAAACCCGCACCATAACTAAAAACTATTTGCAACGCTCTCTTAGAGTTTTATCTCTCTCTTCCCAGTTTTGAATCTTAAAATAAAAAGGGCATTTTTTACATTTTTGTAAGGTGTGGTTATGACAACAGGCTGGATTTTTTACCTCAAACCAATTCTTACTCTGCCTGTACGCCTCGCACATTAAATAGAAACTTGCAGGACAACCCTTGATATTAAAGCATCTATTCATTATCTCTTCCTCCTCTTTTTAAGTAATCGAATTAATCGAATAAAACAAATTCGTAAAAATACGAAGAATTCGTTCAATTTGGCTACTATAGCAGTTATTATTCAAAACTTTACTTAGAAATACAAATAATGTCCCATAGGGACAATATATCGGTAGAAATAAATATCATACAAATAATGTCCCATAGGGACAATATATCGGTAAATGGCTTTCCATAATTTTTCTACCAATATATCGTTCCTACGGAACTGATTGATTTATCTATCTATTCCTACCGATATTATGTTCCTAACGGAACGATTATTCTCATGCCTTATTTATGAATATTATCCTATGTAAACTTCCAGTTAATAACCGCTATAATATTTTAACCCCTAAAAATAAAAAAGGGGTAAACAATCAAAATCGGCAACCCGACAGTAAAACCGATAATGATCGCCACCCCTTACTACACAAAAGTGTAGTTTAAGATAGCGACCTTCTTCTTACTGTCGGGTTAGAGGATAAAATTCCTCTTTAAGAAAAAGAGCTATTAGCCTATACTAAATTTATTTTGCCCAAAAACCTATTTATACTTGAAGAAGGCATAATTTGCGATTCTATATCTGCTTAGATTGTCAGGTTCAAGGTTCAAAGGTTCAAGGTTAGAAATCTAACCCTTTAACCGTGAACCTGGAACCGTGAACCATGGAACTGAGAATCTAGTGCTCTGTCGCTACTCAATTGATGTTGCCCGCTGGCGGGGGATTAAGGGGGTGGAATATGAAATCTGAACTAGAAAAATGCAGCCCCCAATAATTAACAATTGACAATTTACAATTAACAATTGACCATTATTTGTTAATTTTGTCAACATCAAATATTAATTGTGAATTGATAATGGCTAATTGATAATTGTCAATTAACTATATTTGG
>JBFLXS010000314.1 GCA_040755795.1 bacterium
CCTTCATTTCTTGATATGATAGCTGCCTTACGCCGTAGTCTATGGGCTGAAATATTTTTTAATAACTCAACATTAGAAGTTAAGATGCAAAAAATTCCAGATGCTTTTAACCCTATTTTTACCACCTTTGACCAAAATCAAGACCCTAATAGACATAACGAGGCTTTAAATCCTCTTAATTTTTTAATTCAGACAGCCTCAATGTCACCATAAATTAACGAAACTCCAGGTTACTCTTCATTTACATATTTTCATTTTATATTTCTCATTTTGCAATATCCATTTTACATTTAAGCATACAGGTCGAAATTTGTTGAAATGATGAATAAAAATTCCTCAAAAGCCAAATCTAATTCTCCAGACAACAAATAATGCCTCAAAGATTATTCGTTTTGACATTTTTGATTGACCTAATCTTCTTTCCTCAAAAACAATAGGGACTTCTGTCAACTTATATCCTTTTTTATAAGCCCTGTATTTCATCTCTATTAAAAAAGAATATCCATCAGAAACAATATTCTTAAAATTTATCCCTTCTAATACATCTGCTCTATATCCTACAAACCCAGAAGTGCAATCATTTATTTTCAACCCGGTCACTATTTTTGCATAAAGATTGGCGAATCTTGATAAAATCAATCTTTTAATTGGCCAGTTGACGACACTTACGGTTCCATGTCTGTATCGAGAACCAACGGCAACATCATAATCTTTAAGTTCTGAGATAAATTCTGGTAAGAAGGCAGGATTATGAGAAAAATCCGCATCCATACTGATAATATAATCCACATCCATCTCCAGGGCGAATTGAAATCCTTCAATATATGCAGAGGCAAAACCTAACTTGCCTGTTCGATGAATCACAAAAACCCTGTCTGGAAATTCCTCTTTTAACTTATTTACTGCCTCTCCTGTTCCATCCGGCGAATTATCATCTACGATTAATACATTAATCTTGCCCTCTAAATTTAGTATCTGAGGAATAAGTTTTTGAACATTATCCTTTTCATTATAAGTTGGAATAACCACTAATGTGCTCATAATATTTTCAACCTCATATAGTTACCGATAACCATTCAGGTGGTAATTTACCGCAGAGACGTAAGAGGCTGCGTTTCTGCGGTGAACGGTTACCAAAACTTTATAGCACTTATTAATCGAAATTTGACCCAGATATGGCTATGAAATTCCAAATCACAAATTCCAAATAAATTCGAATGACCAAAATTCAAAACATTGCCCCCATAGTTTGGTATTTAGTACTTGAAATTTGGTGCTTATTTGAGATTTGGTGCTTGTGATTTGGGATTTTTTACTTATCCACTCTGAGTAAAATTTTGACTAATAACTGCTATAGTAGTTAGTTATTGGTCACTTTTTAGTTTTTTCTCTAAGACAACCGGTAATTTTTCGAGCAAGTCAATTACCTGGTTTAGCGAATCAACTATCTGTTTTAATCGAGAAAAAAGGATAGTTGATAAAGAAAAAGCCCAGATAAAAAATAGTGTCCAGATAGCTAAGATGATATAAAACATATATTGTTCTTCCATAATTCAATTCCTCCTTATTCTTTTATTCCTGCCTCCTTAAATCCTTTACTTCTTAAAACACAACTATCACACTTCCCACACGGTTTTTTTCCACCCTTGTAGCAAGACCAGGTGAGTTCAAAAGGCACATTCAGTTTAATCCCCAGTTGGACAATTTCAGCCTTAGATTTGTCAATTAAAGGGGTAAGGATTTTTATCTTTGAACCCTCAACCCCTGTTTTAGTGGCTAATTGGGCTAAATTGTTAAATGTGCTATAGTATTCAGGTCTGCAATCTGGATAGCCGCTATAATCTAAGGCATTAGCGCCAATAAATATAGTTTTAACCCCTATTGCCTCAGCATAGGATAAGGCAAAGGCAAGAAAGATAGTATTGCGCGCCGGGACATAGGTGGATGGGATTTCGGATTTCGGATTTCGGATTTCGAATTTCGAATTAGTCGGAATAGGTATTCTTTTATCAAGCAAGGAACTACCCAACCAGGGTAATTGGAATTTAATGATTTGGTATTCACAGCCTGTAATCACGGCTATTTTCCTGGCACATTGGACTTCTTTGCGGTGTCTTTGCTGGTAGTCAAAGATAAGGCAATGACACTTATATCCTTTATTTTTTGCCCAATAAAGTGTCGTAGTCGAATCCAATCCACCAGAAAGTAAAATAACTGCCTTTTTTGTCTGCATAATATTCCCCTTTCGTAAGCGTTCAGCCACAGAGGCACAGAGTTCACAGAGAATTAAGGAAATTAGTCACATAAGGACACGAATTCGCCCTACAAATCTTTTTGTTGTTCAGGGAGATTCGAGACAGTAAAACATCTAACGGGATTCATTCGTGATTATATATTCCCTCTGTGTTCTCTGTGGCTCTGTGGCTATATCTTGAACGGTTACCAATAATTTTTATTCCCACTCAATCGTTCCTGGTGGTTTAGAGGTAATGTCATAGACGACGCGGTTTATGCCCTTCACCTCATTAACAATTTTAGTCGCAATTTTATTTAGCAGGGAATGAGGTAGTTGTGCCCAATCTGCGGTCATAGCATCTTGCGAGGTGACCGCACGAACTGCAATCACATCCTCATAAGTTCGTTCATCTCCCATCACGCCTACTGTCTTAACCGGTAAAAATACAGCAAAACATTGCCAGAGTTTGTGATATAAATTAGCCTTTTTTATCTCCTGCTCAATTATCCAATCTGCCTCACGAAGGATATTTAATCTTTCCATAGTTATTTCGCCAATGATTCGCACGGCTAATCCAGGTCCTGGAAATGGATGTTGCCAGACAATTTCATCTGGTAAGCCTAATTCTTTAGCCAGAATTCGAACCTCATCCTTAAATAATTCTCTAAACGGCTCAATTAACTTCAGATGCATCTTTTCAGGTAGTCCACCAACATTATGATGTGTTTTAATCGTTGCCGAAGGACCTTTAGTTGAAACACTTTCAATTACATCTGGATAAAGAGTTCCCTGGGCTAAAAAATATACATCACCTATTTTTTTTGCCTCTTCCTCAAATACCTTGATAAATTCGTTTCCAATAATCTTGCGTTTTAATTCCGGGTTGGTGACATCTTTAAGTTTTGTTAGAAATCTTTCGCTGGCATCGCAATAATCTAAGTTGACATGGTAATAATCTCTAAAAGTCTTTATCACTCGTTGGGCTTCATATTTTCTTAGTAAACCATTATTGACAAATATGCAGGTCAATTGATTCCCAATTGCCTTATGAAGCAGAACAGCCACGGTTGATGAATCTACACCACCACTTAAGGCACAGATAATCTTTTTACTTCCTACCTTTTCTCTTATTTCCTTTATTTTACTATCAATAAATGATTCCATTGTCCAGGTAGGTGCAAGCTGGCAAATTTTAAACAGGAAATTTTTGATTATTTGCATTCCATAGGTCGTATGAGCTACTTCCGGGTGAAATTGAAGTCCATAGATATTTTTGCCCTCGTTTGCTATGGCACAGGCAGGTGAATTAGTGGTTTTCCCAATCACCTTGAATCCATCAGGTAGATGTTCTACTTTATCACCATGGCTCATCCAGACCTGTGAAAATGCAGGAAGTTCTGCAAAAAGAGAGGAAGAACTTATCATCTCTAATTTTGCCTTACCATACTCACGGCTTTTGGCACTTTTAACTTCACCTCCCAGACATTGCACTAACCATTGCATACCATAACAAATGCCTAAGACAGGTAGCCCTAACTCCAAAATTTTTGGCTTTCCAAGAGGTGCATCTTTATCATAAACGCTTGCCGGGCCCCCAGAAAGTATTATCCCTTTAAATTGCTTCAGTTCCTGTGCTGAAATGTTATAAGGCAATATTTTACAATAAATATGTTGTTCTCGCACCCGGCGGGCGATAAGTTGTGTATATTGTGAGCCAAAATCTAAAATTGCTATCATTATTAATTATTATATCCTTCTTTATTTCCATTGTCAAGAAAATTTATTCGCTTGCCGTAATGGCTCAGTGAAATGGGGGAATTGGTAGTCTAATCTTTTATTACCAGGAAAGGGTCAACAATGTTATTCCCCCTTAATAAAGCTTAGCCTGTCCCACAAGTTTTACTGTCCAAATATGGTCATGCTGGAGAGCGGAGTCCATTACAAAATTCCAAATCACAAATTCCAAAATACAAATAAATTCCAATGACCAAAATTCAAAATTCCAAACGATGTAAGTAATTATAGAATTCATCTATCTGGTTTAGGTAATGAGTGGAGAATAAAGACATCTGAGCCAAAATTTGTCTTCACGGAAGCATTACCTTGCGGCACATATACCTGGAAAGTAGAGGTTGTTACTCGATGTTCAAGTTTTTTAAAGGTATAAAGATTTAACCGCAAAGAGCGCAAAGGAAGATTTCGCAAAGGACGCAAAGAAAGGGAAATTACGGGACGGTTCATTTTATCGTTTTCCCGATGATTTGTTTCGGATATACACTTGTAAACATTCACAGAAAGTTGAAATTGGAAATTAGAAATTGGGCTTTTATTTCTCCCCCTAATTTCTAATTTCGAATTTCAACTCCATTTTCTAACCGCAAGATTTCGACCTGTGCGGTTAGAAATTAGCAGGAATGATGGGATAAGGATCTAAAGGTAGAAGTGTGATATGTCCCCCGCCAGCGGGGGAGATTTCAGCTCCCATCAACGGCGGGAACTTAAATTGGCAGTCTATAACCTAACCGCACAGGTTGAAAAATTGTAGTTGACATAACCCTTCGTTTGGTGTATACTCTTTGTATGAAAAAGAAACAGTGGCATCCCTTTTTCTCGCAAATATTAAAGGAGTTATTTGAACCAAAAGGGTTTAAGGTTGAGACTGAGGTAGAGGTTGGTCAGATA
>JBFLXS010000315.1 GCA_040755795.1 bacterium
ATGAGTAATGAGGTGGAGATATGGAGAAGAAAGTTAGAGGACATAAGGAAAAGGCAAAAGGCAAAAAAAAGCGAGAGAGGAAAATTTCCTTTAAGATTCCAAAGTTTCTTAGGCTAAAGGATGAGCCAATTATTCCCAGAGCATTTAGTCCGATAGATTATGCAGGTGGGATAGTGGTATTTTTCATCTGCTGGGTAGTTTATTTACATACCCTTACTCCTACAATTGGTTTTCATGACTCAGGGGATATGATCACAGCGGCTTATGTGCTTGGTATCCCCCATCCAACAGGTTATCCACTTTACTGTTTGTTTGGTAAACTATGGATGACTATTCTGCCGCTGGGGAACATTGCCTATCGGATGAATTTAGCTTCTGCTTTATGTGCATCATTAGCGTGTATGATGGTGTACTTTATTACTTTGAAAGTAGGAAGTAAGAATATGAGCACGGAGCAAAGAGCAAAGAGCATGGAGCAAAAAACTCCAAGCTCCAAGCTCCAAGCTCAATGCTTACTTTTATCTCGCATCTCGTCCCTCATCCCTGCGATAGTAGGAGCACTCATGCTTGCTTTTGCTACTACCTTCTGGGAGCAAGCAGTAATTGCTGAGAAGTACACATTGAATGCTTTGTTTGCAACCCTACTAATCTTCATCCTGCTAAAGTGGCAAGAAGCGATGAGCACAGAGCACGAAGCAAAGAGCCTGGAGCAAAAAGCTCAAAGCTCAAGGCTCAAAGCTCAAAGCTATCTCTATCTCTTCGCTTTCACACTCGGCTTATCCTTCACCCATCACATGCAGACAATCTATTTAGTCCCAGCAAGTATATTCTTTATTATAGCAGCATGGTGGAAATATAGAAAATCACTTACCACTTACCACTTATCACTAACCACTATAAAATTGCTTTGCTTATTCATTCTTCCATTATTTTTATACCTATATCTGCTAATTCGAGCAAACCAAAATCCACCTATTAATTGGAGTGATCCTGAGACATGGAATAGATTCATTTTTCATATTACAGGTTCGGGATATGGAGTACTTTTTACTAACAATTTAAAAACAATCTTTAAAAATATCCAGTTACACATTACTTCTTTTTTCCCAGATCAATTCTCATGGTATTTTATTTGGATAGGATTGGTGGGGAGTTTCATATTGGTTAAAAAAAGACAAATTTCAAATTTTATTTTTTTATTTTTAATAATATTAACTAATACTATTTATGCATCTCAATATCTTATTTTAAATATTGAAGATTATTATATTCCATCATTTATTATTTTTAGCATTTGGACCGGTTATGGGATTAAAGGATTATTCAGCAAAAAGAAGATATTCTATTCATTTTTTATTCTTATTCCCATTATTTTATTTTTAATACATTATCATTATAATAATCGGAAGACTTACTATTTTCCATATGATTTTGGAATGAATATCTTAAATCCTTTAAAAGAAAATGCAATTATTTTTACTGAAGATGATAATTATGAATTTCCTATGGTGTATCTTCAATATATTGAAAAAAGAAAAGTAGATATAATTCGAGTTGGTATTCCCTACCTATTATATGATTGGTATGTAGAAGGAGATATATGGTATGAGAAACAGTTAAAGGAATATTATCCAGATTTTAAATTCAATTTTGAAAAAGAACTAATTCCAAAAACTAAAAAGAGTGAAATAACAGTAAAATATAAGAGGATAAACAATATTATTTCTAATAATATCGAGAGGAGATCAACCTATCTTACAAGGTATGAGGAGAATATAGCAAATAATTACATTTTAATTCCTCAAGGACTTTCTTATCAAATCCTAAAAAAAGGAGTTGATAAAGAAAAGATATCTCAAGAACTTGAGAAAGAGAAAAAACTTACTTTTCGCAAGTTTGATATTTCAATCTTTAAAGAGAGAAATGAACTTCAGCGAACAATAAATACCTATGATTATTATGTAGATATTTATAATATTCGTGGAAAACTTTACTATAAGATAAAGATGTATGAAAAAGCAATAGTTGAGTTTAAAAAAGCATTAAGAATAAAACCCAAATTTAAAGAAGGATTAGGTAATGTAGCTAAAAGTTATTATAAGATTGGGTTAAATTGTTATAAAAAAGGGATGTATAACGAAGCAATTAATGCATACAAAGAATCTATTAAAATAAATCCTAATGATATAGATACATATTATAATCTTGCTATTTTATATACAAAGATGAATAATTATAAAGAAGCAATTAAGGTATATAAGGAAATAATTAAAAAGGAGCCCACAGATATTGAGGTTTTATGGAATTTAGCAACTATTTATTATACTAAAGGATTATTTGAAAAGGCATTTCTTCAATGTAGAGAAATTTTAAGACTTGATCCAGATAATACTTATGCTAAACAGATGCAAAAGGCAATTTCACTACAAAAGGAGGCAAAAGTGAAATGAAGAAAAAAATTATGGTGGGTGTGTTAATAATAATTGGGTTAATATGGAATGTAAAATTTGGGGAAGCAACAATAACTGTAAGTGGAACCCAAAGTGGAACATGGTTGTTAACCAATAGTCCATACATTGTTACTGGAACTGTTACTGTAGAATCGGGGACTACTTTGATTATTGAATCAGGAGTGATTGTTAAATTTGCCACTAATACATCCTTGATTAACTATGGTACATTATTAGCTATTGGTACTCCAGATGGAACTATTACTTTTACCTCTAATAAATCTATACTTTCACCAGGTGATTGGAATAGTATTAAGTTTAGTGGTGCAAGCGCAAAAGGGACAATTAGTTATTGTAAGATAAGATATGCTAAACAATCAGTGTATATAGAGAATGCAACAGGGATAGTAATTACACATAATTATATTCATGATAATAAGGGTGATGATGGTCTTTCTGGTAATTCAGGTCAACCAGGTGAAGTAGGTGCAGGAATATATCTTTACGCATCTACAAATAACATTATTACTCAAAATATTATTTGGAATAACCAAGGGGGTGTAGGAGGATTTGCTGGTAACTATGGGTTAGGAGGTACTGGAGGTATAGGAGTTGGGATATTTCTTTTTTCATCAAGTAATAATGATATTGCAACTAATACTATTTATAGTAATCAAGGTGCCTCAGGGGGAAACGTAAGTCACCAAGGTTCAGGAGGAGAAGGAGGAAATGGGGTAGGAGTTTATCTTTCTTCATCAGGCACTAATACTATTAGGAGTAACGTTATTTATAATAATCAAGGTGGAGAAGGAGGTTCTTCAGATAGTGTTAGTTCAGGAGGCAAAGGTGGTATGGGAATAGGAATATATTTAGAATCCTCAATTAATAACATTATAACTCTCAATACTATTTCTATTAATCAAGGTGGAGAAGGAGGACAGGGAGGATCAAATGGAGCTTCTGGCAATGCATATGGAATCTATATAGATTCAAATAGCCTTAACAATACTATTGATCCATCAAATACTTATAATAACGAGCCAATTCATTATTATTATGGAATGAGTGGAGTAAGTATTAGAAATGAAACTTTAATTGGTTCTTCCACAACAAACATTGGGAAGATTGTCTTAATTAATTGTACAGATTTTATCATCCAAAATAATATTATCTCAAACAGTAAAGGTGAAAATGGTGCTAGTGAGCTTGAGTATACACCAGGTGAATCAGGTAAAATTGGTGTAGGCATCTATATTTTATCATCTTCTAATAACACTATTAAAAGTAATATTATTCGTAACATTCAAGGTGGACAAGGAGGTGGTGGAGGTTTCAATAGTTCAGGAGGTGAAGGTGGAATTGGAGCAGGAATTTATCTTTCTTCGTATTCTAAGAATAACACTGTTGAAAATAATACCATTTATAATATTCAGGGAGGTCGAGGAGGAGGAGGAACTTCCTATGGTTCAGGAGGCAAAGGGGGAATAGGTGTAGGAATTTATCTATGTCTACATAGTAATACAAACATCATTAGAGGAAATATTCTGTTAGATAATATTGGAGGTAAAGGAGGTAGGGTATATGAGATGGGTTCAGGAGGTGAAGGTGGAATTGGAACAGGAATTTATCTTTTCTCATCTGCGAGTAATAATATAGGTAGCAACACCATATATAATAATCAAGGAGGTCAAGGTGGTAGTGGAGGTTATGGAATTTTAGAAGGTAGAGGTGGAATGGGAATAGGAATTTATTTAGTATCCAATAATAACAACATTACTAATAGCAATACTATTAGAGATAACCAAGGTGGTCCTGGTAATCCAAATGGTGATGGAATAGGCATTTATTGTAAATCCTCGGTAATTTCTAATCTTATTTATAATAACATCTACAATAATCAAACTTACAATATTCAGACTGATGGTACTCAAACTGCAAAGTATAACTGGTGGGGTGGTGATCCACCTGCTACTTATACTTTCTCAGGTAATATTGACTATGAACCTTGGCTAAAAGGGACATACACAGGAGCAAAGATTACTTTAGTTTCTCCTTCCTCTGGTACGATTGGAGTTATTGTAACTATTGAAGGCATGGGTTATGATCCAACCGAGACCATAAGAATTAATTTTGGTACGACTATGAGTATTACTACAACCACAACTAATGTATATGGAATATTCTCTACAATTTTTACTGTAAATATTCAGCGTTATGGAACTGTTTCTATTACTGCTACAGGTCTTAAATCATTAATATCTAAAGAAGATTTGTTTAATCTAATAAGTGCTACACGATTAGAGATTGAGCCTGAGAGTAAAATCGTTACTAAATGGGATGAATTTGGTTTAGATATCTGGTTAAAAGATGTAGTGAATTTAGCTGGACTTGATGTATTCCTTGACTTTGACCATAATCGTTTAGAGGTATTAGATGATAATCCAGCAGAAGAGGGCATACAAA
>JBFLXS010000316.1 GCA_040755795.1 bacterium
TGGTAACTGGTAATTAAATACCGTTCGGCTGAGGTAATCGGTCAGTATTGGTGGGAGAAAGGCATAAAGATTAAATTTCTCGCTAAGGCGCAAAGAACGCAAAGGAATAAATTATAATCTTTGCGAACTTTGCGTCTTTGCGAGAGAAAATTTCTATTTAGTTTTTACCACTGATAACTGAGGGATTACCGGCTGAGCTCAGGACGAAACTATTTAACCAATTACCAATTACCAATTACCAATTACCAGTTACCAATTACCAATTACCAGTTACCAATTATCCGTTTGCAGATTATGAAATCTGATGATACCCCGTGCAAAACTTACTCAACACTAGCATAAGGGTTAAAATAGTGTATAGGGTTCTGCAAAATAGGATTTGAGGGAGACAACAAATAAATATCAAATATCAAATATCAAAATGCAAAATTACAAATCAAATTTCAAAGAGGAAGCAGCAGGGTTTCTCAAAGAGTTGGAGGAATTTGGTAATATCTTTGCTTCAAGTATTTTAACGCTGAAAGGAAAGAGATAATTTTACTGAACTTTGGCAAGTTTGCAAATTCTCTGAAAAACTTAAAACTAAAAGCGTAAAACCAAAAACCGTTGTAGTGGATAGTAGAGTCAGGAAAAAACAGCAGAAGAATAAAAAGATTTGTAGTGCGAGGCTTTAGCCTCGCTTCTGGCAAGCAGGAAAGCGAACCTAAAGGTTCGCACTACATTTATCGAATGTCACAGGTTAATTCGTATCCATTTGTGGCTAATTTCTCTAATTCTCTGTGAACTCTATGCCTCTGTGGCTGAACGGTTACAAATAATTACATCAATTTAACATCGCACAAATCTTTTACCAATTAATTGTTTAATTAAACCTTTAATTTCAAGTTGAATTAAAAGAGCGGCTACCTGGGATGCAGTCATTTGAGAGGAAGAAGAGATAGTATCAATATATTGAGGTTCTGCGGGAGAAAGTAACTGGTATATTTTTTCTTCATCTTTTGAGAGTTTTATTTCATTGTTTTTTTTAATTTCCGGAATTTTTTTTAATGCGTCTGTAAATAATTCAAGTTCTTCAATTATATCCTGTGCTGATTCCGTTAATTTAGCCCCTTGTTTGATTAATTGATGAGTCCCTTTGCTTAATCTACTTTCTATATGTCCGGGGACAGCAAATACCTCGCGATTTTGCTCTAAGGCGCAATCTGCGGTAATCAATGCCCCACTTCGTATAGGTGCTTCAACAATAACCGTGCCCAGTGATAAACCACTGATTATCCGATTGCGTTGTGGGAAATTAAACTTTTCTGGTGGTGTGCCAAATGGAAATTCACTTACAACCGCCCCCTGATTTACAATCTCATAAAACAGACTTTTATTTTCAAGCGGATAGATTATATCTATGCCGCAACCTAAAACCGCAATTGTCCTTCCTTTAGTCTCAATTGCACCACGATGAGAGGCAACATCAATTCCTCGTGCCAATCCGCTGACTATCGTAAATCCAGATTGAACTAATTCTTGAGCAAGTCGGTAAGCGATTGTTTTTCCATAAGTAGTTGCGGCTCGAGACCCAACCATCGCAATCGCCAACCTATCTTGTGTTCTCATTTCACCCTTAACATAAAGAACTGGTGGTGGGTCATAGATAGATTTTAAGTTTTTAGGATATTCCTCACTATTTAAGGTTAAAATATTTACCCCTTCTTTTTCAATCTTTTCAAGTTCGCGGTTTATTTCCACTTTATCTTTTTGTTCAACGATGGAAGTAGCTATCTGATTTCCAATTCCTTTTACCTGGCTTAAACTTGAAACATTAGCCGACAGGATTTCTTGAGGGCTTCCAAAATGTTTCAGCAAGGTAGCAAATCTCATCGGTCCTATGCCTTTAATCATATTTAATCTAATCCATGATTTTATATCTGTGTTATTCATAATTATCTCCTGAAAATAGGAAGTAGAAAGTAGAGAGTAGAAAGTAGAAAGTAAAGAAAACATCACGCCTCACGCTTATCTCCTTACCTCCTACCTTCTATCTCCTACCACTATTTTCATCGTCATTTGTGAGTCGCAGGTTCATATCCATTTCACTTCAGATGAGTAAATAGTGACTATGTTTCTTTACCTGGTATTTTTTTCCGCACCCATCTATCACCCATTTTAACCCAATTCTCTAATTCCAATCGCACACCTCGGACACCCGCTATCCTTTTCAGGTGTGATTCAAGTCTTTTTAATTTACTTGCTTCTACCTCTGCCCGTTTAGCAAAATATTCCGGGTCATCTGGATTAACAAAAATGTCTAATTGGAATTCCATCACCCCACGGATATGAACAAATCCATTAATCGTAGAAAAATCAATCCTTCTCGTATCAATCCACGATTTAACTAATTCTGCTTCTACTTTAACATTAATCCCCCAATCATCAATCATTTTTTCCTCTCCCTTTATTTGACACTACCTTTGCCAATTGTTTGACAAAGCGTACAACAAAGCACTATATTTAGTAACATTTTAGCCATCTGAAGTGAAATTCAGGTAATCAGTTATCGGTCATCAGGTTATCGGTAAAGGGAAAAGATCAATTGGTTGTTACCGATTACCGATTACCTGATTACCGATTACCTTGCACTTCATTTGGGTAAATAGTTACTATATTTATTATATCGGCATATTAGTAAATATACTTTACATCTCATCCCCGATAAACTTCTGTAACTCCTTGAATTTGCTTTAGTTGTTTAATAATATTCTGGAGATGAGATTTTTCATTAATAAGGATATTAAAACCATATTTAGTTGTGCCGTTACTTTCTACTTCGGTCCAGGTAGAATTAATTGAACCTTGTGTCGTGTTGATTGCACTCGTCATATCATTAAGTAAATTTTTTCTTGGGAATGCTCTGGCATAAATTCCTATTTCATACAAACCCTGCTTTTCAATTTCCCATGCGACATCAATCTTATATGTTGAATCAATAGATTTTGATTGAATATTTGGGCATATCGCTCGATGAATCGATACGCCGTGCCCTTTGGTAATGTAACCAACGATTTTATCCCCTGGAATTGGATTACAGCATTTTGAAAAATTAACCTCCAATCCATTTACTCCACTAATTTTTATTTTTGGAGTTGAGGATTTATGAGTTTTCAGATGAGTTGTCGGATGTGACTCTACTTTAGTTTCTTTATGCGTAGGTTTTTCTTCCTCATCACTTTTCAGAAATTGTCTTATTCGACTTTTAGCTTTAGAAGTTCGGACAATCTGTAACCAATCTTGATGAGGTTTAACTTTGGTCGAAGTAATTATCTCGATTATATCTCCACTTTTAAGTTTATAATCAAGTGGAACAATCTTATCTCCTGCCTTGGCTCCAAGACAATGGTCTCCAATGTCTGTATGAACAGCATAGGCAAAATCAATTGGTGTCGAGCCCAGCGGTAGTTTTTTTACATGACCTTTGGGTGTAAAGATAAAAACCTCATCGCTAAATAGGTCTAATTTAAAGTGTTCCATAAAGTCTTTTGGGTCAGATAAATCCTGGTATGCCTCGATAAACCTTCTTGCCCATTTTAATCTCTCATTTAATTTTGTATCAAACTTTCCTTGTCCCCCGTCCTCTTTATAATGCCAGTGAGCGGCAATTCCCTCTTTAGCAATAATATCCATCTCTTTAGTTCTAATCTGAACTTCTAATGGTTTTCCATCTGTTCCTATAACCGTAGTATGTAATGAACGATAGCCATTTGATTTAGGGTCAGCAATATAGTCTTTAATCCTTCCAGGAATAGGTTTCCAGAGTGAATGAATTATCCCCAGTGCTCCATAGCAATCATTTTCATCATTAGTAATAATCCGAATACCTAAGGTATCATATATTCCATCCAGTGGTTTATTTTGAGATTTCATTTTAAGATAAATTGAGTAGAAATGTTTTGCTCGACTTTGAATATCAACTGATATTCCTACCTCTTTAAATTTTGAGGTTAATTCTTTTTCAATCTTTTCAAGATAGATTTCTCTATTTTCTCTTTTTTCGGTCATCTTTTTTGCTATTTCTCGATAAGCCTCTGGATTTAGACATTCAAAGGATAAATCTTCCAATTCCCATCTTAATCTACCAATACCCAATCTATTAGCCAATGGGGCATAAATTTCCTGAGTTTCTTGAGCCACAATAAGTTTTTTATCCTCTTGTGGTAAAAATTTTATTGTCCGCATATTATGAAGTCTATCCGCTAATTTAATCAATAGAACCCGAACATCTTTTGCGGTTGCCAGAAGCATTTTTCGTAGGTTTTCAGCCTGTTGAACAACTTTGTGGGGATGAGTAAGTTTTTTGATTTTCGATACCCCATCAATTAATAAAAAAATATCTTCCCCAAATTCTTCTTTAATTCTATTAACCGGGAAAGTAGTATCTTCCAACAAATCATGTAAAAGAGCGGCGATAATCGTCTCTGTGTCTAATTTAAGTCCTGCCAGGATATAAGCTACCCATAAAGGATGCGTAATGAATGGTTCACCTGAAAGCCTTACCTGGCCTTCGTGAGCCATATTTGCTATTTCATAAGCCCGTTCAAGTAATTTAGTATCTGCCTTTGGGTTATAACTTAATATTAATTTCATTAATTTCTCAAAGGTCATTTCTTCATACATGGTAATGGTAATTGGTAATTGGTTAAATAGTATTTAATTCCCAATACCTTTATTTGAATCAAAAAAATTGTAACCGTTCAGGCTATATATCAAAAGTGTAAAAAAGGGGATAAGGAGATAAGAGTGATATGGAGATAAGATAATAGAAATAGATTGAAATTTATAGAAATAGGTAGAAATTGATTGTGGAAAACAACAAATTTCCATAAATTTCTATTAGTTTCTACT
>JBFLXS010000317.1 GCA_040755795.1 bacterium
TAAATCCATGTAAATTTAAGTGTAACCTCTCAAGTGCTTTATTTTAATAGAGTTATACATACATTAAAACTTCTTCCTCATCAAAGGGACTATACTTTTTCTTGTCAACAGCCTCTTGAATGTAGAATGCACTTTCAATGAATCATTCTGTCCAACGAATATCCCTGATACCCGGGCACCAAATAATATGATTGGGGTTTTCTGGCGCGATCTAGATCCATCTGAAGAAGGTAAAATTAGTTATGAGGATTTAGGGGATAGATTTGTGGTCAGCTGGCAGGATGTGCCATTATACGGTCGGACTGAAAAAGAGACATTTCAGGCGATTTTGCATTACGATGGTCGGATTGTCTTCCAATATAAAAGCTTACAAGGTGTAGATGAGTATATCAAGGTAGGGATTGAGAATAGTCAAGGGAGAAACGGGGTGGCTATTCCTTTAGCCTCGATTAGGGATGGGAAGGCGTATGAGTTGAATCTAATAGTAACTAAGATAGAGTCACCACCGGCCCAGAAGGTAACTATTACCAGTAGGACCTCGTATGTGTATGGTAATGGTCAATTGACTGCGAGGCTGCAAGAAGAGCCGCTTGGTAGCCCGGTAAAACCCTATTACTACCATAATGACCACTTAGGCTCAGCAAGGGTGATTAGTGACAAGGATGGCAAGGTAGTGGAACAAATCTTCTATTACCCTTTTGGTGGTGGTGGACCTGTCGGTGGACCAACATTTACTGGTAAGGAGTTGGATGACAGCGGCTTATTCTACTTCGGCGCCAGATACTACGACCCGGCCTTGGGGAGGTTTATTTCACCGGATCCGGTACAGGTGCCAGGAGATAATCTTTATGTTTATTGTGCAAATAACCCGCTTCGGTATGTTGATCCTGATGGTGAATGGTTTATTCCTTTTCTAATCACTGTCTTTAAAGTTTACTCAGCTGCAAGCACAATCTATAATATCTACGAAGGGTATAAATATGGAGGTCTTGAGGGGGCATTACAGGCAGGGATGGTAAGTGCTGCCTGTTGGATGATAACCAGTGGGATAGACTTTGGAAATGAGCTGTGGCAAGATATGGCTGAGGGAGCATTAGGAGGTGCTATAAGTGGTGGCATAAGTGCCGCGGTATATGGGGGAGACTTTGGCAAGGCTATGTACCAGGGTGCAGCCTGGGGTGCTGCTGGTGGTGCATTCGGTCATTGGCTTGAGAAAAAGTGGGAAGCGTACCAGTCTGAATTATATGAAGAAGCATCTAATGAATATATTGGTAGTTTACCTAAATGGGCGGCAGATTTTGGTGGGGAAGGTGGTTATTCGGGTAGTATTGTAGCTAGCGATGCAATGGGAATATTAATTAAAACTGATAATGGATACCAACTCCTCTGGACTCCAAAAGGGAAGGAGTTGATGAGAGACCATGCTATGGGGATGATTGGAGGTGGATATGGAGGAACTATTAGAAATATAACACAACGAGGGAATTTCCTAAAATCTAGCATTAATAAATCAGGTTCATGGATGAAACAATGGCTTTCTAAAGGGAAGGTTCCACCAGGGTATCAAGTTGACCATATTAAACCGTTATCTATTGGAGGAAAAGATATTCCTGAAAATATGAGATTAAAATTAAAAATGGATCATATAAGAAGGCATATACATTATCGTCCTTGGATAAAATGAAAGGAGAAAATAAGTGGAGAAATTCTATAAAGTTTTGGTTGCTAAATATTCACCAAAAAATCGGTGTTATGCAAAAGAGGGAGAAATTTTAATAATAGCTACAGAAAGAGACAAGATGAGAGGAAAATTATACAAAGATTTCCACTTTTTTGTTGGCATTAATTCAAGAACTCCATCAATGTATGGATGGGTCAAAGAAATAAAAGACGGTATTACACCTTTGGAATTAGCAGAAAGGAACTACTATGTATTAAACAAAAAAGATATGCCGAAGGAAATAATAGATGAGGAGGTAGAAAAAATAAGGAATTTTTTATCCACTATATCGAAACAAAAAGAAGAGGATGCAATGGCTGTTTCGTATACAGATGTTGGATTCCCTCCTAATAGGAAGCGAGTGCTTAAAACTCACAAAGTATTTTTCTTCCCAGCAAGAAGTGATGCAGATGATTTTAATTACGAAACAGGGGAGGAAAAGGAGGGGTTTAAAGAAGTGAAGCAGGAAGAAAGGGGTCAGACCTCGACAGGCTGTTGACATAAAGATCACAAGAATTGGCATAAAATTTATCATCCATGGAGGAGGAGGTAAATAGTGGAAAGATATTTTAAGATTTTGGTAGCAAAGAATTCGCCAGAAAATAAATGTTTTGCAAATGATGGCGAGATTTTAGTAGTAGCTACCGATAAAGACAAGATGAAAGGAAAGTTACCTAAAGAGCATCATTTTTTTGTTGGAATTGAGACAAGAACTCCATCAAGGTACGGATGGGTTAAGGAAATAAAAGAAGGGATTACAGCTTTAGAAATAGCCAAAAAGAATTATTATGGTTTAAATAAAATAGAAATAAAAGAGGCAGATATTAGCAAAGAAGATATAGAAGAATTTGAAAAAATTTTGTCTATTGTGGCAAAAGAAAAAGAGGGAACCCCAATGGCAGCTACATATTGGGAAAGAGGTATATTCAAAAACGAAAAGAAATTGGTGCTCAAGGTTCATAAAATAAAATTCTTTGAAGCATGAAGTACAAAATTCGGAGAATTCTGGGGACACAATACTTAATTTTTATTTTTTTAAATTGTTCTTTGAAAACTAAACATCCTTAAATAATAGAGACCCAAATGCTATGAGTGCACCATTCTTCAGGGATTTGAATCCTTATGCCGGTGGTAAGATTACTTACAAGGATTTAGGTGATAAATGGGTAATGAGTTGGGAAGATGTACCATTGTACTGGCCAAGAGATAAAAAAGAGACATTTCAAGTAATACTGAATGTAGACGGTTCGATTATATTTCAGTATAAAGACCTACAACATGTAGATTCTTATGTAAAAGCAGAGATAGAAGATGAGCAAGGAAAAGAGGGAATAGGAATTAGTCAAACATCACTTGCCAAGGGCAAGGCTTATGAGATAGTGCGGGTTGTCAATAAGATAGAATCGCCACCAGCAGAGAAGGTAACTATCACCAGTAAGACCTCGTATGCCTATGGCAATGGGCAGTTATGTATTAGGGTGGAGGAAAATCCGCTTGGCAGTCCAGCAAAACCATATTACTACCATAATGACCACTTAGGCTCAGCAAGGGTGATTACTGATAAAGATGGCAAGGTAGTGGAACAAATCTTCTATTACCCTTTTGGTGGTGGAGGGGCTGTAGGTGGACCAACATTTACCGGCAAGAAGTTATACGAAGGAAGTGATGATAGTTGGAGCGGAGTGAAGAAACAAGGTGATGTCTGGAGAACGAAGATATTGAGACAGAAACCATTGAAGCAGAGATACTTTGTGGATAAGAGAAGGCACCAAAAGAGCGTCTATCCCCTGTTTGAAAGAAAACAGGGAGATTTCCTTGTGGAGTCGGATACGAGAAATCTGGATACACGGTTCTGTGGAGGGACATGAAGAACTAATCTCTCTATCTACTCCACAAACAATATTATATGAGGAGGTTACTAACATGTTTAAAATGATAAAGAAAAGTATAGTTTATTTGATTATGTTAAGTATCTTAAGTACAATGATAGGAGTAAAAATAATTCAAGCACAAGGTTTAATAGAATTTACCGCAGAAGATGGGAGGAGAAGTTCAAAACAAGATGGAAGTATGATTGTATATGAATATGGAAGTGATGCATATCCTCATTTAACTTTCCTTACAAAAACCAAAGAAGAATGGGCGACATCTAAATTAAAAACTGATATTCAACGGTGTATGATTAAATTAAATTTCTTACCAACTTCAAAACTTGCTATCTATGGAAAAGTTGGTTTAGGACGATTATCTATTGGAATTGAAGATTTGGAACAAAAAGAGATAGATGTTTATGGAGATAGTTACTACTATGATATTGACTATATTCCAATAAGACTTTCTGGAAGTGGAAATTGGGGACTTACTTATGGTATTGGTATAAGGCATCAAATCTTAAAAACATCTACTTTTAAACTTTGGATAGAAGGGGAATGGAACTATTTAGAATCAAAGGATATTTATAAAGAGTATACCGAAGGGACAAATTTAGCACCAGATGATTATGAAAAAAAGGGAATATACTCAACAATCTTTGATAAGGGAAAAGTAAATGAATTTAAAGGGAATTTAGGGGTGAGTACAGATATAGGAAAGATGTCGCCTTATGGTGGAATTCTTCTTTCTTATATGAGTACTACATTAAAAGGTAAGTATACGAAATCAAGCTCATTACAAGACCTTGGAGGTCATCCTGATACTCCATATAGTGAAACATATACAAATAACCTAAAGTACAAATCAAAACCAGATGATGGGTACACATCTTTATTTGTAGGAACTAATTATAATCTGACTTCTAATTCAGGTTTCAAAGTAGAGGTAAGAGTGGGTGCAGAGAAGATTATAACAACTTCTTTCTTCCTAACACTTAAATAAAATTGGTTTTTTCAGAAATCAGTATTATCAGATTATCAGGGTCAAACCTTAAGTGAGTGTTGACAAAAGGTATAATTTCAGGTATGAGCTATCTCTTTAGATGACAAGTAGTTAGAGATAGCAGATAGAAAAGTAGGTTTGGGGTCAATTAGAACGGAACTTCCCCTCAAAGATGGACCATAAAATGGTGCTAACCTTTTAATAATCAAGGGGATAGGCAAGTTTTAGACCTTAAAAGCGTGCATACGAATATTTTTTAAAAAAATTTTATTATT
>JBFLXS010000318.1 GCA_040755795.1 bacterium
ATTACCTAAGTAACATGCAAATTCAATCTTAACAGAGCACTATAATCTTTGCGTTCTTTGCGGTTAATTTCTTTGAGTTCTTTGCGGTTAAAAAAGGATAAACCACTTAATCTTAAAAAAACTTGAACATCAAGTAATAGAAATTTATGGAAATTTGTTGTTTTCCACAATCAATTTCTACCTATTTCTATAAATTTCAATCTATTTCTATTATCTTATCTCCATATCACTCTTATCTCCTTATCCCCTTTCTTACACTTTTGATATATAGCCTGAACGGTTACTATTTTTTCTTGCCAAATTTTAGTTTGTATGGTATAAATATAAATGATGGATTTTAAAAAGTCTTTAATCCTTCTAATTTTATTTCTCCCTGCTTATGTATCGGCAAAGGAACCTCTAAAGGTAATCTGTGTTCCCTGGTATAACTCATATAACGCACATCAAACCTGGAGTGGAAAAGAGATTATCCTCAAAGGCACAGTTAAAGGTGGCACTGGAACTTTAAAATACCAGTGGGATTTTGGGGATGGTGGCTCGACTATACCTAAGATAATGACTAACCCTTACAGCATATCTGCTACACATACCTATAAAGGAAGTGAAAATACTCTATTCATCGCCACTCTAAAAGTAACTGATGGAATGAATAATACAGGCACAGATAGTTATCGAGTCAGGATAAGAGAAGCGACTACCACTGTGGCGATAGATATTGCTATTGATAATGCCCTCTGGTTTCTACATAGCACCCAAACACGAACAATACAAAGTGGGACAGAATGCGGATATTGGAAGGCGTCTGGTTTTTATGTTTCACCTACTGCGGCGGTAATTGAAGCATTTGAAAATCAAGGACGGTTACCAGGTGGGGATAGAGATGAAGACCCGTATGTAGAAACAATAGAAAGAGGATTTAATTATCTTTTTACCCGATGTGAAGTAGTTACAATTGGCACACAAACCGCTGGGGACCCGGATACAAATGACAATGGTATAGGAATAGGAATATATCAAGGTCAACCTATATATGAAATAGGGCCAATGATGATGGCGATAGTCGGCAGTCGTCAACCAGAGCGAGTAGCCAGGACCGGGCCGGTTATAAATCGAACATATCGAGAGATTCTTCAAGATATGGTTGATTATTGTGCCTGGTCACAAAGTGATGAAGGCACTCATACCCATGGAAGGGGTGGTTGGCAATATTCTCCTTATAATAATCAGAATGGGTGGAGTGATAATTCTGCAACTCAATGGCCAGTAATAGGATTAACCGCCTCAGCAACTGACCCCTGGAATATATCTGCACCTCAATTTCTTAAAGATGAGTTAAAATGCTGGTTAGAGTATAGTCAAAATACCAATAATGGGGGCTTTGGATATACATCTCCATCTGACCCTTCTTGTGTGAGGACTGGTGCGGGAATAGCTGATTTTGCCTATCTCGGATATACCGCTACTCAAGAAAAACCCAACAAGGCAATTAATTACTTGTATAACAATTGGAAAAATGGCGGTGCCAATTTTGGTAATTTTTATGGTATGTATGCCATTATGAAAGGGTTAAGACTTATAAAATTACCCTCGCCAGATATGCTGGGTGATATTGAGTGGTATAATGAGTATGTAGATTACCTTTTAAAAAATCAGTTTCCTGATGGCCATTGGGAGGATAAAAGTGGCTGGACAATATATCTAACCCCTTCACTTTCTACTGCCTGGGGAATACTTATTTTAATGAAATCTTTATTCAGTGCCCCACCTATAGCCATAGCCCGGATTAACCCACAAATAATCCAGGTAGGAAAATCAATCCAGTTTATTGGCACTAACTCCTACCACCTTGACCCAAAACGACACATTGTCAAATTTGAATGGGATTTTGGAGATGGCTTTAATGCACCAGGCTCGATTACTACTCATACATTCCTCCAACCAGGCGTATATTCCATACTCTTAAAAGTGACTGATGATAATTCTACACCTTTAACTGGTGAAGATATAATTCAAATTCGGGCATTAGTTGCGCCCGCAACCATAACTATCTCACCAGGCTCAGTCACCATCCCGGTGACAAAAACTATGGCCATTACCGCACTGGTTAAGGATGAATTTGGTAACCTCGCTGATGATGGAACTATCGTCAATTGGTCCACAACCATTGGTTCTATAACTTTATCTTCTCTGACTATCAATGGCATAGCCACGGCAACTTACTATGCACCCACCAAAGTCGCTACAGGCACCATCACCGCAAAAGTCGTTGGGGGAAAAAATCCATCTGACTCTATTATGGTCACGGTAACCTCTGGATTGCATCATCATTTTAATTTTGACCATATTGGCACTCAAACCGCAGGAACACCTTTTACTATCACCCTTACCGCAGTAGATTTCTGGAATAATCCTGTCCTTGATTTTAAAGATACCGTAACCTTAACTAACCTTAATGGTGAAATTACTCCAAAGACCATTACTGATTTTAAAGATGGTAAATACATTGGCACGGTGAGTGTTTTTAAGGCAGGAACGGCACTATTCATCGCTGATTGCAAAGGTAAAAAAGGGGTGAGTCCCCCATTCCTTGTTCAACCAGGTGAAGTCTCATACTTTTTGTTTGATGAAATTGGGACACAGATTGCTGGAATTGATTTCTTAATCAAAATTACGGCTTATGACAATTGTGGAAATACAGCAACAACATTTTCTAATAGTGTTAATCTAAGTGTCCAGCCTTATCAAGGTGGTAATTTTAAAGATGGACAATGGTCAGGGATGGTAGTTATTAAAAAAGCGGGCACAACAAATATTACCGCTATGTATAATGATAAATCTGGCACAAGCAATACCTTCTTAGTTAAACCCAATAACTTTGAGTTCTTTATCTTTGCAACAATCACCACACAAATTGCTGGGGAAGGTTTTCCAATTACCATCACCGCTTATGATGCCTATGATAACATTGCGGATTATAATAATACTGCCTATCTTCAAGATACATCTCATACGATTGCTCCACAAACTACCACAAAATTTACCTCTGGCATCTGGACAGGCACAGTTTCAATTAATCAGGTAGGAACTACGGCAATCACGGTCTGGTCTGGCACTAAAACAGGGATGAGCAATGTATTTTCTATCTTCCCCGCTGATTTATCTTACATCACTATCTCACCAAACACATTAGAATTAATTGTAGATGCCGCCGCACCACTAATTGCTAAAGGATATGATATCCAGGATAATGAGTTAGTGAATTTTGAATGTAACTGGGAGGTAACTGAAAATATCGGATATTTTAATCCAGATGTTGGCTCACAAACCATCTTTACCGCCGGGATATTAGTTAGGAAAGGAATAATAAAGGCTTTTGTCGGCAATATCTTTGCTACCGCGGGGATTACTATTCTCCCCGGCTCCTTATCTTATATTACTATCCTGCCAGAGGCAACGATTACTACGGTTACAAATTCACAACCTTTTAAAGTCAAAGGATTTGATAAATATGCGAATGAAAGGATGATAAATGGTCAATGGCAAATGAAAAATGGACTTGGAACTCTAACTCATCTTGAGGCAACCTATACGACCTTTGTTGCTGGAACAAAAACCGGTCTTGAGATATTAACATATAAAGTCGAGGAGATAACGGGAATTGCTACAATTACATTAATTTCGGATGTCTTAAACCATTTTGGGTTTAAACCGATTGAAGTTCAAATTGCAGGTCAAAAATTCGAGATTCAGATAACTGCCTACGATAAATATGGCAATATCGTGGAAAGTTTTAATAATTCTGGCGAATTGGAGGATACAACCACAACTATTTTACCCAAAACTACCTCTAATTTTAAATCAGGCACTTGCTCACAAGAGGTTGTTATTACTACGGCAATGGATAATGTAACCATTAATATATTTTCACAAGGCAAAACTGGTATTTCGCCACCATTTACGGTTTTGCCCGCAATTGTGAACCATTTTAAGATTGCCCCCATCTCAACTCAAATCTGGCGGACATCTTTTCCCGCAACCGTAACCGCTTATGATATTTATGAGAATATCGCAGATTATAATGGTGCTTTTAATTTAACTGACACGACCAATTCCATCAATATCACCCGTAATTTTACCGCAGGAATATGGACAGGCACGGTGAGTATAAATAAAGCAACGCCCGATGTAGAAATAACAGCCACAGATGGAGTCAGAACCATAAAGAGTAATCCATTTTTTGTTTTAATAGACGATAGTAAAGATGAAAAGATACAAGAAGGAAATATAGCGATACATGTGGCGCGATATTTTCTACCAGAAGACTATTACCCGGTTTTTATCAAAGACCCACCCGACCCAGAGGTTACTACGGCTAATTACTATACCGACAAAGATACTCTGGTAAAAAGGATTCCAGATACAGTTTATAAAATCGAGGGACGAAATGAACAAAGAGAGATTTTAACTGAGGGATTTGGCACAACATCAGCCTTCATTACGATTACCTATAGTGAAGGGGATGTATTTATGGTTGGCGGTAAAGAGTTAAATTTAGCGATTTATGAATTAAAAAATAATAGATGGGTGAAAATTGAGGATGGCGTGGTGAATACATTTGAAAATAAAGTCACCGCCCCTATTTCCCAACTTGGGATTTACACCTTAATTGTTTATCTTGAGGCTCAAGACCTCTCTAAATTCATCGTCTATCCTGTTCCTTTTAACGGAACTTCCCCTCAAAGATGGACCATAAAATGGTGCTAACCTTTTAATAATCAAGGGGATAGGCAAGTTTTAGACCTTAAAAGCGTGCATACGAATATTTTTTAAAAAAATTTTATTATTTTT
>JBFLXS010000319.1 GCA_040755795.1 bacterium
TAACATAATAACCAGAAGGATTAGTCGAACTCCCATAAACAATAATTTCATTATCTTTATCTGCGGTAATCCCATAGCCTATCTCCGGGGCAAAGTTTGGGACAGTTGAATCTGGCGGATTATGAATCACCCAATTACTTCCATCGAAATAGACCAATCTGACATTTTGCTCAAAATTACCCCAATTCCACAACACACCTGCCGGGTCAGGATTCCCGGGATGAACAGGAACAGAGATGGATTTGTAAGTTGGATAGATAGCACCAATTTTACCGGAACTAACTGTGCCGTAAGTAATCGTCGTCCAGATAGTTGATAAAGTATCATTCTTGCCATCAGTTGCCCAGATGGCATAGAGTAGTCCTCGCATAGTTATATTTGAGATTGGGATAGTTCCTCTATACAAATCACCACCTCCATTAGTCATCAGTGTAGAAGAGATGGTTTTTGTTCCACCTATCTTCCAGTATAAAATCGCCTGCTGGACATTGAAATTATCGGTAATGGTAGCCATAATTATCATTGGCAATCCCACAGGATTTGAGGGAATAGGGTTATGAAGGATAATCGGTGGAATAGTATCCTCTCCCTGAAATTCATAAGCCCCCATATCTACAATCCCATTTACTATCCTTGGGTTGCCATCTTTATCGGTCGGAGGAATTGCTGGGGCGGTGTTTGAACCTTTATTTATGCAGGGGGAACTTGTTCCAGGATGGAAGTCTGTATTGCTTATAAATTCTGGGTCGGATGAGATGTCATTTGCTCCAGCAGAACAATTATAATAATTTTGGTTACCAGTTAGTCCATTCTCCCAGACATCGTTGTAATCGATGGAAGGATTGCCAGAATTTACCATGATGCCATAGCAAAAACTACTTGTTGTTCCATTTTCTGTGATGATGTTGTTAGTGGTAGTTGGAGAGGAATCCTTACCGCAATAGATGCCATTACCATTATTTTTTGAGATTGTGTTATTGGTGATAGTTGGGGATGAATCTATTTCGCACGAAATACCATCCCAACGATTCCCTGAAATTATGCTGTTGGTAATAATAGGAGAGGATATGTAGCAAGAAATACCATAATGATTATTTCCTGAGATTGTATTATTGGTGAGGAATGGAGAGATAGCCCTGTCACAAATGATACCATCACCGTTATTTTCTGAAATGGTGTTGTTAGTAATGGTGGTGGAAGAAAGGTATCCACAGTAAATGCCACAATCATCATTCCCTGCAATAGTGTTGTTGGTAATAGTAGGAGAGGATTCCCAACAAACGATACCACGACCATTTCCTGAGATTGTGTTGTTGGTGACAGATGGGGAAGAATTGCCCTCGCAGGAAATACTACAATAATTACTCTCTAAGATTATGTTATTGGTGATAGTTGGAGATGAATTGTTACAGTAGATTCCCCACCAATTATTTGAGATAGTGTTGTTGATAATGGTTGGATTTGTATCATTTTGGCAATATATTCCTGCACCACCAAGATAACCTATTCCTCCTGTTATGATAAATCCAGTTATTGTTCCATTTGCATCATACCCATCAAAGGTTACGGTGTTTGTATCAGGAATCCCAATTGCTGTAATTATAGTAGAATCAGTTCCTGCTCCAATTATGGCAATTCGTTTGTTGATATAGACTGCCTCTGTATATGTTCCAGGTAGGACTACAACCTTTCCATCTATAGGACAGGCATCTATTCCTGCCTGAATGGTAGAAAATGTTCCGATTAAAGAACCATCAAAGTGATACACAATAACCGAACCCAGGATAAAATTAGCAGTAACAGTCTTAGTCCCATCCATCGTGATAGTAATCGGATTAGTATTGCCTGAGAGGTCTCCCATCCAGGAGTCAAAACGCCAGCCCCAACTTGCAACTGCGGTAAGGGTAACCGTACTCCCTGAATTATAGAGTCCACCACCAGGATTAAGGGTAACCGTTCCTCCATTTTCAGGATTGCAATGGATGATTAAAGGATATTTAGTTTCCTCTGACAGGAATTCATACGCACCTATATCTATTCGTTCATCTATCGGTCTTTCTGTAAATGTCGCTGAGTGAAAATATTCTTTGTCTGGTAAAGGAACGATGCTACCATCCCCTGCATCAATGCAAGCAGAGGTTGATAGAAGATGAAAGTCGGAATTTACATTTACAAGTTCTGGGTCTATACCAAGGACACTACTGGTGAGACTTCCTCGCTTTGTTGAATTCGATGAAAGCCAATTGTTTGTTCCTGTAAGCAAAGGTTCATCTGATGAATCTTTTACTATAGATAAGTTATTGAAGCCGTTAGGATGAAAGATATTATTAGATGCCTCAATCCTATCATAGTTATTCCAGATGTTAAAGAAGTTATTTGTTGAGGCATTGGCAA
Source organism: bacterium (assembly GCA_040755795.1). Taxonomy (NCBI): domain Bacteria; species bacterium. The sequence goes on from JBFLXS010000319.1 coordinate 2,395, forward strand.
TTATCGTATTATTGATGAATTTTCCTGTTCCGCCATGTCTATTTTCCCCAAAGACAATTATCTGATATTGGTTTGTTGAAGATGGCGACTTTTTTATAATATTTCCTATTGCCAGGGCATTTTGAGGATTTATGTGTTTAGTGCTGGAAACAAAGTCAACTTCATAATTACCACTATCGTGGATATAGTTATAGGCAAGAATTGTATTTTGACAGCGGTCTTTATAGCCCTGACCACCATTGTGATGGATATGATTATACCTGACAGTTGTTGTTCCACCTGCTTCAAAGTAGTGTCCATGCTCATATCCAGAGCCTACATAGCTATTATATGCCACATCACAGTATTCTTGAAGATAATCTACCGCCTCTTTTGTAACAAAGATGCCATTGCCATTATGATGGATATAGCAATCACGAATTGTTGTATTTGTAGCATAGACGACATAGACTGATGATGCATTTCCAACAAAACCACAAACAGAGGATGCATCCTTTATCTCAAGGTTTTCAATGGTTATATTCTCTACCCTCTCACTGGATTGTCTGCCCACACCTATAACACCCCTTCCATATCCCGCCAATGATGTCCCACCACTTGCATCTAAGCAGGGTCTTGGCTTCCCATCACCCCTTATGGTAATATTGGACTTTTTTACATCAAAAACCTGATAATATCTTCCTGGACCAAATACTACTTCATCGCCTGGTTGGGCATTGTTACAAGCAGTTTGAGCAGAGGTATATTCTGTCCATATACCATTATGGACCAACCAGATTGAATTCCAGGGTAGGGAACTTGTTGATGTGCCTGGTGGTTCAGGAGGTGGAATAACATCACTTGTATGGGTTATAACAAGCTGTGGCCGCCAGTCTGTTCTGCCCTCCCTTGAGATAAAGTATGTGCTGTTATACTCTAAGTTTAATAGAGTTAAATTGAACGATGCCTTGTCATCTGTTTGAGTCTTAACAAAGGTTGTTACATCAAATTCATTCCATCCTTGAATGATAGGTTGAGTAGCCAGTGATGGTGAACCTGGTGAAGGTGCATTATTCCAATTGATACCTTCCTCTGTCCAACTATCGTTCTCAATAGAGCTTACAATCAGAGAATTTGTTCCTGATCTGGGGTGATACAGACGAAGAATGGCAGAAGAAATAGAACCTGGCGGAATACCGCAAAGGTCAAACATCAGGTATGCCTTGCGATTATAATTATCTGCATAATTCCGAATTTTTATCCCACCATACCAACCATTATGATGTAGCGAGGGATTCCCACCATAGTTATTTGGCATATCTTGCATTGTAAATGCATCCTTTTCAGCGATAAGACAACTGATAGTGCCACCTTTTGGAATCCATTCGACATTTGCACCATAAACCATCGTTGGAACTAACATAATTAAGATTAAGATAAATCTCTTCATTATCTCTCCTCCTCGTGTAGCGTTCTCTAAATACATATAATAGTTATTAACGAAAATTTCTCATAGAACAGATATAGCACAGGGTTGATGGTTGATAGTTGATAGTTTCATAGACTATCAACAAAGAGAACTATTGGGGTCAGACCGTGAATGTTGAATGTAAAAGGGAACTGCTTTCTACATTCGAGGTCCTAATCCTACCATTATGCGAACTCCCGGAGCGGCTCTTATGCCTACATACTGCTTTATGAACGCCAGGTATTCTCTGCCACCTTTCGATCTTCTCTTTGCAACGAAATGTATTACAGCCAGGACTTTCACCAGTTTATCCGTTGGCATCTTTGATAGATCCATTTCTATGGCTTTGTTCACATAATGGAATGCTCTCTCCAGCAGATCGTTATCAAAAACAAGACTCTCGTCATGAAAGTGGTATTTATCAAGAAGCAACTCGATGACCCTTATCGGTATAGTATCATTCATCCTCTGGTTTGTTTGCTGATCAAAGGCGCAAATGGCTCCCTCTATTGCATTGGAGTATTTCTGAAGTTCAAAACTGGCCTCCATCTGCCTTGGTGTGTAGGATGGAACCTCATTGTATTTTCGTTTTAGAGATAGCTCTTTGTAGAAGGGGCAACCGCGACAGGTTTCCTCTTTTCTTATCTCCCCACAGCAAGGGGTGCAGATGGGGCTCTCTTTGATTAGACACTTTCGCTTTCCTTTTCTTGAACTACAAATGGGACATTTTGCCATCATATCTTCCTTATTTTTAACTATTCAGCAGTAAGTATTCACTACGAAGAGCACGAAGGACACGAAGATTGGACAGAATAAATCTCTTTATACCTTCTTTCAATCTTTCCACATTGAAATTTATCCATAGACCAACCTTGATATTTGGTAACCGTTCAGGCTATATATCAAAAGTGTAAGAAAGGGGATAAGGAGATAAGAGTGATATGGAGATAAGATAATAGAAATAGATTGAAATTTATAGAAATAGGTAGAAATTGATTGTGGAAA
>JBFLXS010000320.1 GCA_040755795.1 bacterium
CTATGGTGAAGATGACGTTTGATAAAGATATAGAGTAAGATAATGATACATATACCTATTAAGACATCAAATTTATGGAATATAGGTGATAATGTTGAGTGCCATTTTGCTCCAAAAATCATCCCAAAGTATGTCAGAGCAATATTCCAGGGCACAGAACCAAGAGTGGTATAAAGACAGAATTTAAGGAAATTCATTTTGGCTATGCCAGCAGGTAATGAGATAAATGTTCTGATAACAGGCATATTGCGGGTAAAAAATATGGTTAAGTCACCATATTTGTTAAACCATCGCTCAGCTACATCCATATCATGCTTGGTCATCAAGATATATTTACCATATTTCAAGATAAATGGTCTTCCCCCTATTAATCCAACCCAATAAGCGATGATTGACCCCATCAGGTTACCTAATGTGCCAGCAACCACTACCCAAAATATCTGAAATCTACCTTCTGATATGAGATATCCTGAAAAAGGCATAATAATTTCAGAGGGTAGGGGAATACACGCACTTTCAATAGCCATAGCTATTCCTATTCCCCAATATCCTGCGGCATTAATAATAGCGATAACAATTGATGCTAAAAATTCAAGTATTTTTGTTACCATATCTTCTCCTGAAAATAAGGAAGTAGAAAGTAGAGGGTAGAGAGTAGAAAGTAAAGGAAACATCATTCCTCACGCCTATCTCCTTACCTCCTACCTTCTATCTCCTATCACTATTTTCATCTTCCTTTGTGAGTCGCAGACTCATGCTCGTTTCCCCTGAAAATAGCGAATTAGTGAATTAGAGATTAGCGAATTAGTATAGTATCCACAGACTCGTATCCTCTGGTGTAGAACAGATATTCCCCCTTAATAAAGGGGGTTAGGGGGTTGTTCTTCCATTATTTTCATCCCCCTTTGTGAGCCGCAGGTTCATGAGTGTTTCCCCTGAAAATAAGGAAGTAGAAAGTAGAGAGTAGAAAGTAAAGAAAACATCATTCCTCACGCCTATCTCCTTACCTCCCACCTTCTATCTCCTACCACTATTTTCATCCTTCTTTGTGTCCACCCTGTGGACATAGCCGTTTTTCCTTTCTTACATCTGAAAGATGCAAGAGTTCACATCTAAATTATTCTCAATATTGCGGGATTTCTTTGAGTGGAGAGACTTTTTAGGTCATTTATAATATTGACATATTCATCGACACCGCCCTGGACACCTTTTTCTCGTCTTTCTTCCTCAGTTATTTTAATTCTCCTGCCAATCACAGGTCCAGTGCCGGTATTTTCTCCAAACTGGTCTGTCAGTTCTACAACAGCTAAACTTTCATCAAATATGGTCATATGTTGAAGTTTTCGACATAGAACGGGTTGCCATTCTTTAAATTCATTTCTTAAGATAACTATAATCTCGGCACGATTGTTTTCAAAGATTAATTCCCGACGATGGCTTCGGATAATCTCTTTGACGCGGTCTTTACCAAATGTATCTTTGGACATAACAAAAAAGTGAAATATCTTTATCTGTCTATCTCTGCGTTGTAATAGGGCTTTATTGATGGTTAACATTTTTTGCGGAAATCCTTCAGTTCGCCATCGCTCAACCCAAAAATCCACGCAGGCTAATTCTTTTTGTACCTCTTCTGATTCCTTTAAAAGTAAATTATACAATTCTCGTCTATCATCTATAAAACACCAACCTTTCTCGGACATATCTTTGGCTCGATGCAACCATTTATTTAATCCATCTTCGATAATAGTTACTTCACGAATAGCAACTTTGCGTAAATATGGGTCATCAATACCATCTGCAATCTTCCTTAAGTCTTCCATATTGAAAATCCTCCTTATATTTGGTAATTGGTAACTGGTAATTGGTAATTGGTTAAATGATTATTTAACCAGATTATTTTAATGAATTAATAGCGATTTGTCAAGTAAAAAATTAATTTAAAAAATCAGTTGACGAATTAAATTAAATAAGTTATAATTAATATGCGTTAATGGAAGAAAAAATCGTCATTAGTGATTTAGATAAAGATAGATATTCACGATTAGGGCTTATTCCCTGGTGGAATCAGGAAAAACTGAAAAATACATTGGTTATGGTTGTTGGCGTTGGTGCATTAGGAAATGAGGTTGTAAAAAATTTAGCCCTTTTAGGCGTAGGGAAAATAATTATTGTTGATTTTGACCAGATAGTCAATGCTGATTTAACCCGCTCTGTTCTTTATCGAAAAGAAGATGATGGTAAAAAAAAGGTTGAAATAGCGGCAGAAAGAATTCAAGAAATTAATCCCGAGGTTAAAATACAACCTTTAGCTGGAAATATCCTCTGGGATGTAGGATTAGGGATATTTAGACAAGTAGATATAGTTATTGGTTGTGTGGATAACCGTGAGGCAAGATTAGCTATTAACCAGGCTTGCTGGAGAACAAATACCCCATGGATTGATGGAGGAATAGATGTCTTAAATGGAGTAGTAAGTATCTTTTGCCCACCAGAAAACGCATGCTATGAATGCACCTTGACAGATTTAGATTATAATATTCTCGGCGTCAGATACTCGTGCCCATTACTTAGATATGATGATTTATTAGAAGGAAAAACACCTACAACCTCAACTATTGCCTCGATTATTGCTGGAATTCAAGTTCAGGAGGCAATAAAATTAATCCATTGTCTTGAAGTCCCAAAAGGAAAAGGAATAGTTTTTAATGGATTAACCTATGAATGCTATCTTATTGAATATTCTAAAAAAAATGACTGCTTAAGCCATGAATATTATGCAGAAATTGTTGAATTGAATAAAGGAGTAGAAAATACTACATTTAGAGAATTACTTGAATTAGCCCGGGAATCACTGGGTAAAGAGGTTATATTAGAATTAGACCGGGATATAGTCACTAAATTACACTGTAGTAAATGCCAGGAAGATACGAATATTTTTAAAGTATTAGGTAAGGTAACCATAGAAGACGGCAAATGTCCAAAATGTGAAGGGATAAGAAATGTAAGTATGACCAATATAATTTCTCTTGAGGAGAAATTTATAGATAAAAATTTAGCAGAGGTGGGAATTCCCCCATTCCACATCATTGGAGCAAGAAATGGTAAAAAAACTAAATATTTCGAACTTACTCAAGATAGAAAAAAGACTTTAGGGGAGGTAGTATAGATGTTTAATTTATTTGGGGCTAATAAGCCAACGCCTGTGTTATTAGTTTATTCGCAAACACCAATTGAGTGTGCGTATTGTCATACACCAGTAAAAACAGAAAGTATAGTTGTCAGATGTCCTATGTGTAACACCATTCACCATCCACAATGTTGGAAAGAAGGAAAAGGGTGTAGTGTTTTTGGTTGTAAAAATGCGCCGAAGAAAAAATAATTTGGAGGAAAAAAATAATGAGAATTGTTAATATTGAAATAGAAGATGTGACAGGGGCTAAAAGGCAACGAGCGGACATCCCGGATGATGTCCCATTAAAAAGGGTTATTTCCGCTTTAGTTTCAAAAATGAAGTTGCCAACAGTTAGCCCAAGTGGTTCTCCGTTGAATTATCAATTACATCATAAAGCATCAGGTAGGTCTTTAAGTGAAAGTGATACATTAGCGAGTGCAGGAATACGAGAAGGAGCTGTTTTGAAAATACATCCCGTTGTTGTCGCTGGATAATTAGATGAGGAAGGTTAAGGTTAGGGAGGAGATAGAAGATGGGAGATGGGGAGATAAGTGTGAGGAGTGATGTTTTCTTTACTTTCTACTCTCTACTTTCTACTTCCTATTTTCAGGAGACAAAGATGGAATATCAATCCCCAAGAAATTTACGATTAGAAGAAGATTATAAAAAGATGCAAGAATTGGTGAAAAAAAGCCCATTTATTACCTTTGAAGTCTCTGGTGACCCACCTAACAGGTATATTATTAACTATACCTGTCGAGGATTAAGGTTAGATGAGATAAGTAAACAGGTAATTATTGCTAATTTTCATCAAGTAGAAATTTATCTACCAACCGCTTATCCCAGAATAAGACCAAATTTAGAGTGGCTGACACCAATATATCATCCCAATATTGGGACAAATAATCAAGTCTGTCTTGGTGGTTGGGCACCTTCAGAAAGTCTGGATAGACTTTGTGTCCGATTAGGGGAGATGATTCAATATAAGAATTTTGATGAATATGACCCAATAAACGCCAGTGCCGCGGCCTGGGCTTTGAAAAATCACGATAAATTACCTATTGACCCACGACCATTAGAGGCGGATGAACCCCAATTAAAAGGAGCATATGAAATTAAATTATCATAATCAGTGAACAGTGCTGTACCTGTTTAGCGTGGTCAGAGAGCACAAATGAATGGTAGTGACTTAGTGCGAAACCACTTCAAACACAACAAATTGTGTAATACAAAATCAAAAATTAAATATTAAAATGCAAAATGACATATCACATATCAAAAATCTTGACTTCGTGTTTAATTTATTGCCTTACAAGTATTACAGGTTTGCAAAAACTTTCTTGAAAGGATTCAAGGGGGCAAGGGATCCAGGGGTCGAGTGAACACCTTATTTTTCACCTTCCTTGAATCCTTGAATCCTTGAATCCTTGATCCCTTTTTAGAGCAAAATATTTGCAAACTCAATTTATTTGGGTATATTTTTGCATTTTGCTTTGTCCTTTTGATTTGGACATTTTGATATTTGCATTAAACTCCTTGTGGAATATTTGGTGGTGTCTTAATCTAGCATAAAGGTTAAAATAGTGTATAGGGTTCTGCAAAATAGGATTTGAGGGAGACAACAAATAAATATCAAATAT
>JBFLXS010000321.1 GCA_040755795.1 bacterium
CGTCTCTGCGATGAATTAATCTAATCGCACAGGTGGATAAATTTTCTACCAATATATCGTTCCTACGGAACTGATTGATTTGTCTATCTATTCCTACCGATATTATGTTCCTAACGGAACGATTATTTTTATGCCTTATTTATGGGTATTATCCTAATGTAAACTTCCAGTTAATAACCGCTAAAAGCCTGTGGTTACCAGCCTTCCCGAGTCCCGAGCCCCGATTTCTAGGAGAAAGGAAGTTTCACGCAAAGCACGCAAAGAACACAAAGTGAAATAAGGGAAAAATTACATTTGCGTCCTTTGCGTGAAACCTAAGACGCGGTAAGGCTTACGAGAAGTTCTTCATAACCATCAGTTACTCTCTCCCAGGTATATTCTGCCTTTTTTATTCTATTTACTGCTCTCTTTCTATAGTCGGCGACGACATCAGGGTTATCGACAAGATATTGCATTTTTGGGCTTAAATCCTCGGTTGACCTATCATATAAAATAGCGGCTTCACCCACTACCTCTTCATTAAAGGGCACATTTAATGCCAAAACACAATTCCCATAACCTAAAGCACTTAATAAAGCAGGGTTTGTCCCACCAACTTCATTCCCATGAACATAGGCATAGCAATTACAGAATAACTCTTTGATGTGGTCTTTTTCATACACAGGCGGCATAAAGATTATTCTTTTGTCTTTTGTCCTTCTTAGTTCTTGAACAAACCGACTTTTATAACCTGTCCCACCAACTATAACCAGTTTTTTATCTGTTTTTACTTGCTCAAATGCTTGAATGGTTAAATCCGGGTTATTTTCTGGCTCCAATCGGGTGACCACAAAAAAGTAATTATCCCTGTCTAAATTATACTCTTTAAGAATGTTGGGATTTGAAGAAGTTTCAATGTCCGCCCCATAGGGAATGAAGGTAGCGGTCGTGTTATACCGTTTCAGGTAATATTGCTGGATAGCCTTTGAATCTGCTATAATCTGGTGACATATCTTTGTCGCCAGATATTCGGCAAATTGATAATAGGTTTGAGCTGTCTTACCCCATTTCCTTCTTTTCCATTCAAGTCCATCAACATTGATGGCTATCTTCTTTCCAAATAACTTTGGAATGACGCATAACGGGCTATTAGCCGCATTAAAAACAAGGATAACATCAACCCGCCCAAACAAAACATGAATCATAGAAAAAAAGGTATGTGAAAAGGTATCGGCTATTTTTGTTCTAACCGAAGGGAGGTGAATGAGTTTTACCCCTTTAAATTCTTTAGGTCGGTCTGGTGAGTTGCTATTTCGACAATAGACTATTACCTCGTGTCCTTTCTCCACCAATCGCATACTCAATTCCTGAACGCAGGTTTCGAACCCACCATAGCGAGCAGGTATTCCTCTTGTGCCAATAATAGCTATTTTCATAGAATCCCCTTTCTATAAACCTCCAGCGTCATTTTTGCCGTATTTTCCCAGGTAAATTTCTTAGCGTGAGCAAATCCTTTTTGTCGCAAACTTGCTTGTAAATTATTATCAGACAGCACCTGATATATTCCCCCGGCAATTTCATGGACAGAATCAGGTTTAACTAAAATAGCCGCATCCCCGGCTGTTTCAGGCAAGGCACAAGTATTGGAGGTAACTACTGGTGTCCCACAAGCCATTGCCTCTAAAACAGGTATGCCAAAACTCTCAAATTGCGATGGTAAAACAAAAACATCTGCCCCACTATACAACCCCGGAAGTTCATTATGCGGAATTTCACCAGTAAAAATAATATCATTCTCTAACCTTAATTCCAGACACCTTTTATAAATCTCATCATAAAGCCAGCCCTTTTGCCCGACAATAACCAATTGATGTCCAATATGTTCAGATTGCTTAAGTTCATAAAATGCCTCTATCAATCTCACAATATTTTTGCTTGGCTGAAGCACGCCTACAAATAGAATATAATTTCTTTTAATCTTATATTTTGCTAATATTCTCTTTTCTTTAGTCGGGACAAAATCTGGCGAAACACCATGAGGGATAACAAAAATCTTTTCCTGCGAAATGCCCAAAAAATTAACAAGGTCATTTTTACTAAAATTAGAGATAGTAATGATTGCCTCAGCTTGTTTGGCTGAGCGAGGAGTTTCCTTTTGTTTCCACTTCACCCTTTTACTCCCTAAAAACTCAGGTCTGCGTAAATAGGCTAAGTCATGAATGGTGACAATAGACTTTCCAGAAAGCATTCTCGGAACATAATCAAAAAGCCCATGGAAAAGGTCAATTTTGCCTGTAAATAGTTCGATTGGGAATTGGAGTCTTTTCCAGATAAGAGAAGGAATCCGACAATCTTTCCTTCCGTAACCTGCTTTTTTAAACAAAGAGTAGAATTCATCAGTTGTCTGACGATGCTTATTTCTAAAGAAACTAAAAAACAATAAATACTCATTTTCTTTATCCACTTCACTCAATGCTTGAACAAGATGGAAGATATATTGATAAACCCCACCTTTTTGTGAAGATGATTGTCCGGCATAGGTTGCATCTAAAGCAATCTTCATTATTTTTACCTCTAAAATAATTTCTTGAACAATTTGTTAACCTCTTCCTTTGCTTTTTCTTTAATCTTTTCCTGTTTTTCTTCTATTATTTCTTTAATCTCTTCCTTTTCTTTTTCAACCTGTTGATGTATTTTTTCCTTAATTTTTTCCTTTTCTTCTTTAGTTTCTAATTCAATCTTTTGTTTTATTTCTTCTGTCCTGGCAAATTCAGGCTCTTTAAAATTACCTTTAATTCTAAACCGAATACCCATCCTGTCTTTTTTATCACCCAGGAATGGAATTATTTTCCCTAATTTAGAGATTTGTTTTCCTAATCGTCCGGGGAATGTCGCGGTCATATTAAAGTCCATATCTAAGTCAAGGGATATTTTACCACTACCTAATAATTTAATTAAATGACTTCTCAATTCAAAGTCATCAGTTGATATTATTCCATCTTCTATCTTAAATGTCGTTAATATGCGACATTGACTCAGGTTACGAATCACGCCTAAAGTCAGGAAAGCCGATAATCTATCTAATATCTTTAATCCTTTTATCTTTGCATCTTTTAATTCTACATTTCCAGAACCTTCTAAATTTTCTTTTAATTGATTTAGTTTAAATCCCGCTCCTTTAATATTTATCTCTGAACTCAACTTACCACAAACAAACCTGTTATTTGTCTCAGAAAAACTTGATATGATATTGGTAATTTCGATTTGGTTTGCATTAGCAAAGACAAAATATCGTGGCAATTTACTACCCAAATCTATCGTTCCAGAAACCTCTACCCATCCATCAGAAACCTTACTTTTTAATGCCTTAATCATCAGGATATTCCTAACACAGTTAAAATCAGTATAAAACTCCTTACCTGTAATTTTCTTAAAAGACCATTCATCTACATTAATTTCCCCTTTTACATCTAATTTATATTGTTGGTCAAATTTCAGATTTGGGAATGCTTCAATAAATTCACCATAACCCTCTATTATTTCATCTAAAATAAGTTGTTGTGAGCGAACCATAAAATTTATCTTAGGATTTTTGAAATTTTGGAGTTCTCCCTGCATATTAAAATCAGACTCACCGAATTGGCCGGTCAGGGATAGTAAGTTCATATCGGATTCTGTAAATTGCAGCTCTAAGTTGATGTCTTTAATACCGTTCCTTACCCCATCATATTCTACTTTACCACTTTCTAATATCACCGAACCTAAAACCTGTAAATTTTCATTTAGCCTGCTATTTAAAGATACATTTATTTTACTTTTACCAGCGAGTTTTAGCTTTTCAATGTCAGGAAATGGAATTAATCTAATTATATTAGCTATAGAGAACTCATTACTTTTCAAGGTTATGTTGATTAATTCATCTTTTAGTCCTCCTTCGAGTTCGGCTTTTAAATCGGCTAATGTAAATGTCGCTGTAACTATTTCTATTACTCCTGAATCCAGGTCAACCTCAACCCCACCTCCGAGTTTAAGATTAAGTCTCCTCCCACCTATTTCCCCGGCTCTGACTCTAAATCCAATTATCCCTTCTCTTTTATTTAATCCATCTATTTGAATATCAATCTTTTCAATAGATGTTTTCAATTTTGGGGAAATTCCCTCATCTAAAAAATATATGCTTCCTTTTTTTACCTTTATCTTATCTATTTGAAAAGAAAAGTTACCCGCTTCTTTCTCTTTTTTATAAGTATTCTTTTTCAACAAATCTGTAAAATTCCATCTATTAGATTTATTTCGCTCGATAAAAATCGTTGGTTCAATAAATAAAAGATTAGTAACTATTAACTGTCTTTTTAGCAAAGGGAAAAACCTATATTTCAAAATAAGTCTCTTGTTTTCTGTCAACGCTTTACTCTTAAATCCTGACTTGTTAAAGATAACTACATCGTGTAATTCAATGCCGGTCAAAATACCAATTTTCAATCTGCCTATTTCGACCTTTCGTGCTAAATTTTTCTCTAACTGGTTTGAAATAAATTTGGTTAGTTGAGGTGAGGAAATAGTAATAAACGGAAGGATAATAGCCCCAAGAACTAAAATTAGAATAAATATACTGATAAAGATTACCGATTTCTTTTTCATAATCTCTTGTTATCATTAACAACCACTTTAGAATTTTTGGAAGTGTTCAGGTCATTGCAAGATATCTAATACTCGATATTCAAGTTTTTTTAAGATTAAGTGGTTTATCCTTTTTTAACCGCAAAGAACGCAAAGAAATTAACCGCAAAGAACGCAAAGATTATAGTGCTCTGTTAAGATTGAATTTG
>JBFLXS010000322.1 GCA_040755795.1 bacterium
AATTTCAATTTTTGTAACCATTCAGGTAATCCTTTACCGCAGAGACGCAGAGAAACAGAGAGGAAAATATCTTTTTTTTCGTGTTTTTCGGTGTTTAAAAAGGCTTAAAAAACAGTTAGTCGAAAGTCCGTATTAAAAGATTATCAAACAAGGAAAGTCCCGAAATGCACAAAAAAGGAAATTTCTGTCTCTGGTGAATAGATTTTAATTTTTTCTCTGCGTCTCTGTGTCTCTGCGGTAAATTACCACCTGACGGTTACGAAAATTCATTGACATTTTCTTTTTCTTGTGTTATAATTTCCATCAGGATGAATAAATTTTTAATTGTAGTCTTACTTATTATTTTGAGTATCCATCGTCAGGAAATAGCATCAGGGGAAATAACTCACGCTGAATCTTTAGTGGAGATTACACCTGTTTTGCCAGATTCGTTGACTTCTTATACACGGCTATCTTTTAAAATATCGAATATCGGTGTTAATGATATTCCCTCTTTCATCTTTCAAGTTAGCCTCATAGACCCGGATAATAAATTAATCTGGGAAAAGGTGAAAACCTCCGGGCTTTTAAAACCTAACCAAAGAAAAAATTTTAAATTTTATATTCCTTTAAAAGAGATTAAAGATGGTAACTACCAATTAAAATATATATTAATCTATGCCAATAAAGAAGTAGAGGATAAGATAGATATTCCTTCAAAGATTCCTGCTAATATCTCCAGAATCCCATCGGGAAAAGAAGATTTAAAAGTTGAGAAGATAGAGAATGTTTATACGATAGGTGCGTCTGACATCTTAGAGATATTTGTTTCAGAAGATCCGGATTTAAGGAAGGCAGTAACTGTTACTCCAGATGGTAAGATTTATTTTCCGATAGTCGGAAATATAGATGTTATAGGAATGACTCCAACTGAATTAAGTAAAAAGATTGCCAATGATTTGAGTAAAAAAGATTATCTTGTCAATCCTACGGTCACAGTTGCCGTGGTCCAAATTAATAGTAAGAAATTCTCTATCATTGGTGAAGTAGTAAAACCCGGCGTGTTTTCAGTTAATGAAGAAATTACGCTACTTAAAGCAATTGCATTAGCCGGTGGTTTTACACCGTTTGCAGATTTGCGTAAGATTACTGTTTTGCGCAAAAAAGATGTAAAATATGATAGGATTAAAATAGATGTGACTGAAATCATAAAAAAAGGCAAGTTACAAAAAAATATTGGCATTTGCCCGGAGGATATAATTATCGTCCCGGCGAGTTTATTCTAACGAATGAAATTGGAAAATAGAAATTAGTATGAAAGTAAGTGATTTTGATTATAATTTACCTAAAGAATTAATTGCTCAACATCCTTTACCCTGCCGTGATGAATCCAAACTATTAGTTTTAAACCGTAAAACTGACAAAATTGAAGATAGGGTTTTTAAAGATATAATTGAGTATTTAAGTAAAGATGATACCCTGATACTAAATAATACAAAGGTTTTTCCTGCAAGATTATTTACAACAGCGAGAAAACCGGTAGAAATTCTACTCCATAGAAACTCCGAGGGACAGGTATGGGAGGTGTTAATTAAACATTCTAAAAAGGTAAATGTCGGAGCAAAGTTACCATTTGGAGACAATCTAAGCGGTGAATTAATAGAAAAAAAGGGTAATCGGGGATATATTAAATTTGAATATGAAGGAGACTTTTTTGAAATCGTTGAGAAGATAGGGAAAACCCCATTACCGCCTTATATTAAAAGAGAAGCCGTTCCGTCGGATATTGAGCGATATCAAGCTATCTATGCCAAATATCCTGGTGCAGTGGCGGCACCTACGGCTGGTCTCCATTTTACTAAAGAATTACTTAAAAAAATATCCGATAAAGGGGTAAAATTTGCGTTCATTACCTTGCATGTGGGCATAGGCACATTTAGTCCGATTAGAAAGGAAGATGTCATCGAACATCACATGGAGGAGGAATATTACGAGATTAGTCCTGAGTCGGCTGAAACAATTAATCAAACTAATGGAAAAAGAATAGTGGTTGGAACGACTACGGTACGGGCATTAGAAACAGCAGGGAAAAATCCAGAATCTAAAATAATCCCTTGTTCCGGGTGGACAGGATTATTTATTTACCCGGGGTTTGAATTTAAACTAACAGATATGCTCATTACTAATTTCCATTTGCCAAAGACGACGCTTCTGATTTTAGTAAGTGCCTTTACTGGCAGGGAAAAGATTCTGTCTGCATATACCCACGCTATCAATGGGGGGTATAGATTTTATAGCTACGGCGATGCAATGTTGATTGTATAAGGGTGGGAACGGATTACCATTCACCAGTTACCAATTACCAGTTACCAATTACCAGTTACCAATTACCAGTTACCAGTTACCAGTTACCAATTACCAGTTACCAATTACCAGTTACCAGTTACCAGTTACCAATTACCAGTTACCAATTACCAGTTACCAATTACCAGTTACCAGTTACCAGTTACCAAATTTAAGGAGGGTAAAATGCAGATTAGTGTATTTGGTCTTGGTTATGTAGGTTGTGTTTCTGCGGCATGTCTTGCCAAAGAAGGACATCAGGTTATTGGCGTAGATACCAATATCGATAAGGTCGAGATGATAAATGCGGGTAAAAGCCCTATTATCGAAAAGGGCTTAGATGAAATACTTAAAGAGGTAGTAAGTTCAAATAAATTAAAGGCAACTATTTCTTCAAAAGAAGGCATATTTAATTCTGAGATTTCTTTAATTTGCGTGGGAACGCCAGGCAATGAAAATGGTAGTCTTGACCTGAGATATATCAATAGGGTTTGTATAGATATTGGTGAATCGTTAGCTCAAAAAGATTCATTTCATATTGTCGTTGTCCGAAGCACGATGTTACCAGGAACAATAAAATCAGTTGTTATACCCACATTAGAAAAAACTTCCGTGAAGAAAGCAGGCAGAGATTTTGGAATATGCATAAACCCTGAATTCTTACGGGAAGGAAGTTCAATATATGATTATTATCACCCACCGAAAATACTTATTGGAGAGTTAAATAAACAAAGTGGTGATGCGGTGGTTGAGATATATAAAGATATTGATAGCCCTGTTGTTAGAACATCCATAGAGGTCGCAGAGATGGTTAAATATGTTAATAACACATTCCATGCCTTAAAAGTCTGTTTTGCAAACGAGATTGGAAATATTTGTAAACAGAAAGGTATTGATAGCCATCAGGTTATGGATATATTTTGTCTGGATACAAAATTAAATCTTTCGCCTTATTATTTAAAACCAGGCTTTGCTTATGGTGGTTCTTGTCTGCCCAAAGACCTGCGGGCATTACTTTATGAAGGGAAAAAATTAGACCTGACCTTACCGATATTAGATGCTATTCAAAAAAGTAATGAATACCAGATTAACCTAACTATCAAGAAAATATTGAACTCGGGCAAGAAAAAAATAGGGATATTTGGATTCAGTTTTAAGGCAGGAACTGATGATTTACGAGAAAGTCCAATGGTAACATTAATCGAGGCATTAATTGGAAAAGGTTATGTAATTAAGATATACGATAGAAATGTTCATATTGCGAGGCTCTTTGGGGCGAATAAAAAGTATATTGAGGAAACTATTCCCCATATCGCCTTACTTATGTGTGATTCTATGGAAAAGGTTATAGAAGACTCTGATGTTCTGGTCATAGGTAACAAGGCAGAAGAATTTAAACAGATACTACATAAGATGACCGCAGATAAGATAATAATTGATTTAGTCAGAGTGTTTGATAAAACTGAGGTTAATGTTGGTAAATATGACGGGATATGTTGGTAGTTGAAAATTAGAAATTAGGGAAGGAAGTAAAAGCCCAATTTCTAATTTCCAATTTCATCTGAACCAACAATGAATTTAAACATTTACGGCAAGTAAATACACGGGTCTTGAGCAATGAATCCTTTCCAGACTTCAAAATGAAGATGAGGGGTGGAGGCATTTCCGGTCTGTCCCACTTTACCGATTATCTCACCTTGTCTAACCTTCTGACCTTCCTTGACTAAATTTACAGAATTATGGGCATATACGGTTGTCCAATCATCCTCATGGGTAATGATGATAGCATTGCCATAACCTCGATATGTGCTCTGGCTATAAGTTACTACCCCATCTGCGGCGGCTCTGATTGGAGTTCCTAAATCAGCTTTAATATCAATGCCATTATGCATTGAATTCCCCCTGGGACCAAAACCAGAGATGATTTTACCTTCTAAAGGCCAGATAAAAGAAGATGCGATTTGATTTCTTGGTCCTTCTGGAGGAGCACTTACCTGGACAATAACGGTATCTACTGGAGGAGGTATTGGTTTAGACATATCTACTTTTAACACCTCGGATGCTCCAGGAATAAATATTTGTTGTCCTATTCGGATATTGGTTATATCTCCAATCCTATTTATTCTAATAAGTTCTTCAACAGAAACACCATAGGTTTTTGCAATCCGCCAGAGTGTTTGTCCTTTTTCCATTTTATGATATACACCTTTTTGTGCCTCTAAACTCCAATAATAAAAAGGTGTATGCACGCAACCTATAAGAAAGACTATACTTAAAAGATTAATTAATATACCTTTTCTAATCATTTTTATCTCTCCTTGATGATTTCCTTAAAGTAAGTATCTTTTCACGTAACTATTCAGCATACCAAGCAAGTAGGAAGTAGGAAGTAGGAAAGGGGGAAAATACTTCATACTATTTTACTCTTAATTGATTTGATTAAACCTATAAGCATCCTACTCACTTCTTCAGATATA
>JBFLXS010000323.1 GCA_040755795.1 bacterium
ATAAAATTCCTATTGATTATGTTAAGGGAGTAGAATATTATACTGTTATCAGTTTACCTTATTCGGGGACATACACATATCGTTTTGCGGCAAAAGATAGAAATGGAGTATTAGCCCTTGGAACACCAACTCAAGAATATATTGGGCCTATATTGACCGGGGTTGATGCTCCTGTCGCACCGCTCTTGTTATGGACAGGTGAAAGGAACTATCTGTATGATGGGTTAGACCCAGAACAAGGTGAGCCAAATAGCACTATATTTACCTATAGAGTAAAATATAGTGATGGGAATAATGAGGCACCATTAGCCGGATATCCACGGGTAAAAATTAAAACTACAGGAGGAACAGAGATAATCTTACCGTTAACCAGAGTAAGTCCCGCAACGGTTACTTATGCGGCGGGTGTCCTATATGAAACAAGGACTACTTTACCTGTACCTACAGGTGTTTATACCTATCAATTTGAAGCAAAAGATATAACTGGATTGACAGCCAGGGGTGCAGGGATTCAAGTGAAGATAGCACCTGCTGTTAATAGTGCACCAGTATTATCTTATGGTGGTGTGAATCCACAGAGTGGTAATGTAGGCGACAGGTATACTTTCTCAGTTAGATATCAAGATTCAGAAGGGCATGTGCCTTATTCTGGCTATCCGAAGGTTCATATATTAATTGGTGGAGTAGATATTCCAGGAAGTCCAATTATACTACCTTATCATCATGGAGAAAATATTAGTTCTGGTAGGGTATATTATAATTCTCTAATACTTGCATATAATAACTCAAATTATTCCTACTATTTTGAAGCAATGGATATATATCGGAAGATGGCAACATCTACTGATACTTATGATGGTCCTGTAGTTACTGGTGGAGTTAATTGGAGACCAGAGTTATTATGGGTAGGGACAGGTGGTTATGTATCTGATGGATTAGAGCCGGAAATGGGAACAACGGGAACTATCTTTACCTTCAAAGTTAGATATCGTGATTTGAATAATGACCTGCCCAAACCTGGCTATCCACTATTGCATATTAAAAAGAATGGTAATGAAGTGGCTACTTTAACAATGACCTGGTTTGATGATACAATTGGAACACAAAGTTGTGGAATTTATATGGCAACTATGACTTTACAGACGGGAAGTTATAAATATTGGATTGAGGCTTATGAGAATAATGCGGCTAATCAATATGTAAAATTACCTGCTACTGGAGATAAGAGTGGACCTGCTGTAACCAATGCTCCAATACTTACCTGGACAGGTGAGTCTGGATTTACATCTGATGGAG
This sequence comes from bacterium, assembly GCA_040755795.1. Taxonomy (NCBI): domain Bacteria; species bacterium. Next base: position 1,297 of record JBFLXS010000323.1, read on the forward strand.
TTGACCCGGATTATGGAACAGTAAATGTAACTTCATTTACTTATAAAGTTCGATATTATGATATAGATGGTGAAGAACCTCAATATATCCATCTCTGGGTATATAAAGATGATGTTCGTATGGCTGGTAGTCCCTTCCCATTAAGTTTAGTTCCGGGTAGTGGACCTAAATGGGATGGTTATTATAGAATTGTGTTCCCTTGCTTTACAGAACCGGGCACATATACATATCTATTTAATGCAATTGGAAAAGATGGGATGATGTGTGTTGGTTCAGCAACAGCAGGGACGATGACAGGACCTATTGTCGTCATACAAGGTAGTCCTGCACCGCCAATTACTCCACCTCTGAATGAGACGACGACAGACTTTAACTTAATCGATGCTTATAACTGCCCGAACCCAACTTATGATGGTATAACAGATATAGTTGGTGTATTAGATGCAGCCGCCAGCGGATTAAGAGTAATCGTGAATATTTATGATATTGCTGGTGACTTGGTGTGGAGTGAGGAAAAATCAGGCATATCCTCTACTCCAAGAAATACTGTTCATGGAACTAAAGAGGTAGTTGAGATTGAATGGAAGGGTAGAAACGATGTTGGTAAAGAAGTAGCCAATGGCGTCTATATCTTTAGAATGATAATCTCCAACAACGAAGGTAAGACGATGTCGAAACTTGGTAAGATTGCCGTAATTCGATAAGAAACGAACCACGAATTACACGAATTGGACGAATTAAAGAAGATGAGAAACTATTTACCCAAATGAAGTGTAATAAAGGAGAAGAGGGGAATATGGAGAAATGGAGAGAAGATGAATTAACTGATAAAATCATTAGATAAAAAGATAGGCTTATTAGTGAACTTTGCAGATTCTAAGATTGATGTAAGAAGGATAGAATTAGAAAAAGATGAATAAGAATATTTCTCCAATTTTCCTTTTTCTCCCTTTCTCCTTACTTACACAAATTTCAGATGGTTAAAGTGTTACAGATTGGGAATAATAATAAATTATGGATTACCATCATTAGAATATAAACGGATTATAAAATAAAAAAATTCGTCTAATTCGAGTAATTCGTGGTTAAAAAAAGAAAAGGAATTTATAGAATTTTAAACCACGAATTGGACGAATTAAACGAATTAAAGGGGATAAAAAAATTCGGGACGATTCACTTGTGTTTGAAATCTTGCGGTTAGAAAATGGAGTTGAAATTAGAAATTCGAAATTAGAAATTAGGGGGGAGAAATAAAAGCCCAATTTCTAATTTCCAATTTCAACTTTCTGTGTAGGGAAAACGATAAAATGAACCGTCCCCAAAATTCGTCTAATTCGTATAATTCGTGGTTAAAAAAAGAAGGTGATGTCCCGGTGGGGAGAGTAAAAGAGAATATAGCCGTGAATGGGAAACAATTTTGGACACTTTTTGATACCGGTTCTCGAAACACCTATGTCATAAATAAAGTAGCAAAATATTTTCCAAGAATTAAATTAGACCAATTTTATGATGTTAAGTTGGGTGGAAAAAATCATAAGTTGGAAGAAAATATTATTTTGAAAGCAAGATTATCAGATACACCTATTGCCACGAGGGCTTTTGTTATTGATGAAATTGGAGTTGATGAAAAGGGGCAAGAAATTCAAGTTTTGTTTGGAGCATTAGGAATGCAAGAATGGGGAATTGAATTGGATTTAAAAAGAGAAAAGGTTGACCTGACACATTATCCGAAGGAATTTATAGAATTTTAAACCACGAATTACACGAATTAAACGAATTAGAGAAGATAAAAAATTCGTCTAATTCGAGTAATTCGTGGTTAAAAAAGAAGGTGATTAAAATGAAACGGTTACTTATAACTTTAATCATAATTTATTGTTTACCGTGTGTTATTTATGCAGAAACTGGAGATGCAGGCCAGGCGGCACGGTATCTACGGATAGGCGTAGGGGCAAGGGCACTTGGTATGGGCGGAGCGTATGTCGCGGTTTGTGATGATGCCTCTGCAACTTACTGGAATCCCGCAGGATTGGTGCAACTATCTCAACGCGAAATGACCTCAATGACCTCTTTAATGTCCCTTGACCGTAAGTATAATTTCTTGAATTATGTAGTCCCGCTGGAAAATCAAACTATAGGTATTTCCGTGATAAACTTTGGGGTAGAAGATTTACGGGAGATTGTTGAAAAAAATGGCCAGGACATAGAATTAGGTAGATTTGACGATAGAGAGAATACATTTATGTTTTCTTGTGCCTGGGAAAAGACTGATAAATTATCCCTGGGCGTTAACCTGAAATATCTAACTCAACAGATGAATCCATCGCAGGCAAATCCAAAAGGGAGAAGTAAGGCAAGTGGATTAGGTTTAGATATCGGAGCGTTATATGATATTTCAGATAAATTTAAAGCAGGATTAATGTTACAGGATGTCCGCAGTTACCTTAAATGGGAGACTGACCATACAGATAGATTACCCATAGCAGTGAAATTAGGTGTGAGTGGAAAGTTTTTTGGGAATAAATTAATCATAGCCACAGATTTAAGCCAGGTTGAAGATAATCATAAGACAAAGATATACGCCGGGTTAGAATATTGGATGAAAGAGAATTTAGGGATAAGGGCTGGAGTATTTGATACTTATGTTACCGGTGGCTTAGGTTTTATCTTTCCTGCAAAAACAATTAACCTTCGATTAGACTACTCATTTGCCCCGGATAGGTTTTCTGACTTCAAAGATAACATCTCTGGGTCAGAAAGATACAACCATCGCTTCTCATTATCGGCTAAGTTTTAAGTAAGACCAAAGACCAAAGACAGAAGACAATATAGCACTTATTAATCGAAATTTGACCCAGATATGGCTATGAAATTCCAAATCACAAATTCCAAATTCTATTTAGTGAATTAGTGAATTAAGCGAATTAGCGAATTAGTAAAATCTAATCTCTAATTCACTAATCTCTAATTCGCTTTTTGGTATGTGAAATTTGGTGTTTATTTGAAATTTGGTGCCTGGAATTTGGGATTTTTTACTTATCCACTCTGAGTAAAGTTTTGACTAATAACTGCATAGAAATTTTCTCTCGCAAAGACGCAAAGTTCGCAAAGATTATAATTTATTCCTTTGTGTTCTTTGCGCCTTGGCGAGAAATTTAATCTTTATGCCTTTCTCCCACCAATAACTGACCGATTACGAATAATCGTTCCGTTAGGAACATAATATCGGTAGGAATAGATAGACAAATCAATCAGTTCCGTAGATGGTAGAAAATTTATGGAAAGCCATTTACCGATATATTGTCCTATGGGACATAAATGAAGGATGAGGTAGAATTTTCAACTCGGATAAACATATTACTTGATGTTCAAGTTTTTTAAAGGTATAAAGATTTAACCGCAAAGAGCGCAAAGGAAGATTTCGCAAAGGACGCAAAGGAAGGAAAATAAGGTGGTGAACAACCTATTGCTTTGTTAAGTTT
>JBFLXS010000324.1 GCA_040755795.1 bacterium
TTCTTCTATCCCAAATAACAAATCCTATCAAGGAAAAAATACCTGCAAAAATTATTCCAAATCCTCCTACAACAATATTTATTAAATTATCTATTCGTTTATCTAATCCATCTATTCGTTTATCTAACCCATCTATTCGTTTATCTAATCCATCTATTCGTTTATCTAAATCATCTATTCGTTGGTTAACCGCCTTAAATCCCTCTTCTACTTTTGTCTCTAATCTTATCATTCGTTCATTTATTGTCAGGTTTTTAATTTCTTCTGCTATCGCATTAACACTAATTATTAGAATAAGGTTTATAGCACACAATATGATTTTGATTTTGTTCGAAACTTTCATTAAAAACTCCTCCTTGTACTTCCCACTTCTTACTTCCTACTTTTTATCCGAGAGTCTTCCTGGAATTACCCCATTGGTTTCCAGTAGATAATAACTATCACCGCAATTATCCATAATAGGATATTTAGAAGCAGTGGTTTATCTTTTATAATATCAACATCTGGATTACCACCTGCACTTTTCTGATGTACCAGATAAAGATAGCGGAAAATTCCATAAAGGACGAAAATAATGGTCAGGGGTAAATATGGGGCATTAAGTTTTTTCTGAACATCAGGTGAAAACGCATAGAAAGAATAGGCAATTAATATTGAGCCTGTGACCGCGGCAATCATTTCATCAATAAATGCCGGGGTATATTCTTTTAAAATAGGTCTATGAGAGGCGGCAGATGAGTTTAAAAGAATCAATTCATGTCTTCTTTTGCCCAGACTCAAAAACAGGGCTAACAACATTGTGCATCCTACTAACCATGGTGAAATTACAACCGGAATAACCACTGCTCCTCCAACAACACGAAATACAAATCCTGCCGATAAGGCTAAAACATCTAAAATAACTATATTTTTCAACCACAAAGAATAAGATATAGTTAAAAGCACATATCCTGTAATAACAAGACCAAATGGGTATCTTATCAAAAAAGATAAGACTAAAACAATAATTATTAATCCTATTGATAGTGTTAAAGATGGAAGAATTTTTAGTTTCCCGGAGGCAATTGGTCGATTTTTTTTCTCTGGATGAATTCTATCTTGTTTTAAATCTAAGATATCATTGAATACATAGCCACATCCTGAAATGATACAAAAACAAATAAAGGCAAAAACCGTATCCAATATTGCCTCAAGATTACATAATTTCTGGGCAAAGATAATTGCGGCAAAAACAAGTAAATTTTTTGTCGCCTGTCCTGGCCTCATTGTCTGAATAAACTCTTTTATCATCATTAATAAATTATACCACAATTTTTTATTTTAATCAAGTAATAAATTTCCTCTTTCATTAAAATCCTTTAATAATCTTTTTAAATCATTTGGAGCGTTTCTGGAAACCATATTAAGAACAAAGAAAAGGACTGAAAACTGCCAGCAATCTTCCGGTCCTACAATCAATCCTGACTGAACATCCTCAATCCTTTCTAATTCTTCTTTAAAATGTCTTATTGCCTTCTCGAGAGAATCTTCATAGATACTGAGAGAATAGGTTTCATTACTATATTTAAAAGAAGGAAAGGTTATACCCCTGACTAACAAAAAAGACCTGACTATATCTTCATTTACCTGATAGGATTCTTTAAAGTTAAATCCTTCAAATTGTGGAAAATTTCGCGGAAGTATAATCGAGGCTTCATTGACTAAAACCTTTCCCTTCCGAACAACTGTATCACCAATGTTCACCGATGACTCCGCTAAAAATATATAAGGTAAATCAGTGGGTTTAAATGTCAATAATTGACTGATGCGGTATCTGACTATTTCAGTTTCTTTAACTGCCTTTTGCCATACTTCTTCTAATGTCATTTTTATCATCTCCTTTTAACTAAAATTTTACACTCTATCAGGCATTTTGTCAAGTTAAAAATCATTGACAAAGCAAATATCTTATGATAAAATAAGGCTGTCAGATGAAAAAATTACCATTCATCTTATCCAGTATAGTCTGGTTGATATTGACGGGTATATCTTTCGCCACAGAAGATGGTGGAGTCCAGAGTCCATTTATTTTAGGTGCAGATGCGCGGGCATCAGGAATGGGACGGGCTTATGTCTCACTTGTTAAAGAGCCTTCGGCTATCTTCTGGAATCCTGCGGCTCTAACTCAAGTTGAGCAAAAAGGATTTAATGTTCTGCATTCTAATCTGTTCTGGGATACAAATTATGATTTTATTGGTTTTTGCTATCCTACCCCACGCGCCGGCGCCTATGGATTTGGATTATTCAAATTGACGGTGGATGATATTGAAGAAAGGGACTACAAAAATAATCTCCTCAACCCATCTTTAAAAAATGAACAATTAGAATATATCTTCTCTTACAGCAAGCAATTCTCTCCTTCACTTTCCTATGGTTTTAGTTTGAAATTAAATACCCATAAGATCCAGTCGTATTCTGCGGCAGGTGTAGGTTTGGATGTCGGAGTGCTTTATCATCCTGAAAAATTCCCTGATTTAACCATAGGCGGTAATCTGCAAAATATATTAGAACCAACTTTAAAATTAAAAAATGATACCACTAAATATCCAATTAATTTAAAAGCAGGTATTTCATATCATTGGAAATTAATAGATAAACTGGATGATGAATTTATAATTTCCATAGATGTGGATAAATCAAGATTGACTGGGTTAAAATGGCATTCTGGCATTGAATATTCCATTTATAAAATCTTAAGTCTGCGGCTGGGACTGGATGATAAGGATTTTACTTATGGATTTGGGATAAGATATAAAGGGATTGGCTTTGATTATGCCTGTGCCTGCCAGGAATTAAAAAATACTCAGAAATTTACCGCTAATTTATACATTGGTCAGACCGTTGAACAGATGCGACAGGCACTCCAGAAAAAGGAAGAAGAGCAAATAAATAAAAGATTAGAGGAAGAGTTAATTAAAAAGGAACAAATTCAAGTCCAACTTGCAATGAACAAAGCAAAAGAACATCTTGATGCCAAACAATATAAAGAAGCCATTATGTATCTTGAAAGGGTGCTTGTTTGGAATCCTGAAGATGAGGGAGCAAAGCAATATCTACTTGCCGCAAAAAACGAATATCAAAAAGTCCATTTAAAAGACCAGATTAAAGAACATTTAGAAAAAGGCAAAAATTACCTTGATACAGAAGAATACCTTGATGCCGCATTAGAATTTAAACAGGTGTTGATTTTAGAGCCAGGTAACTCTTATGCCTCAGAATTATTAGCCGAGGCAACGGAAGGAATTGAATTTGCCATAAAAAAGGATACCGCGATTAATCAATATTTCCGTAGCGGTGTCGAGGCATATACTAATGGAAAACTGGTTGAATCTATTGCCGCCTGGAAACAGGTGTTAAACATAAACCCAACTCATTCCGAGACATTGGATTATATGAAAAAGGCGTCGGCTAAGTTAAACGAGCAAATAAACGGCTATATTTTTAGTGGCAAAAAATATCAAAAGAGAAAAATGTGGGATAAGGCTATTTCAGAATTTGAAAAGGCTCTATCATTAGACACGGAAAATAAAGAGGCAAAAAACCTGGTTGAAGAGGTAAAATTACAAATAGCCCATAGCCAAAAAATGGTTAAAATCAATGAATCCCGGGCATTAACTTATTTAGATGAAGGGATTGAGTTATATGAAGCAGGTGAATATGAACAGGCAAACAAAAACTTTCAGAAGGCACTTACCCTGGATAAAAAATTGACTGAGGCACAAATTTACCTTAAAAAATCTACTTCAAAATTGACTGAATTAAAAGAAAAAGAACTTTCGTCCCCACAGATAAAACAACTGGCTATTGCTTATGATAAAGGACTAAAATATTTCCCTCTCCAGAAAATTACCCCGGCGGTAAAAGAATTAGAGTTTGTTTATAAAAATGACCCTGATTATCGAGAAGTCAAATTTTATCTGGTCAAAGGTTATTTAATCGTCGGTATGGAACATTATACGACCGGAAGATTACAACAGGCTATTAATATCTGGCAAAAAATTCTAACGATAGAACCCGAAAATCAAAAGGCAATAAGTTACATTACCCGAACACAATTAGAATTAACCCGAATTGAAGAGATAATGAGAAAGTAAATCACAGTTGGAGTAATGGAATTAAATCCAGCACTCCAATATTCCATCACTCTATTATTTAAAGGTATACACCTTCCGAATCTTATCAATCACATGCCAGGTGCATTTTAGTCCTTTGGGGAAATGGACTAAGTCCCCCTTGTTAATCTCAACTGTGCCTGTTGGGGTATCAATTTTCACCTTGCCTTCTAAAACATAAGCACTTTCGTCGCATGAATATTGCCAATCAAATGTCTCTGGTTCACATTCCCATGGACTCCAGCTCTCCACATTTAATGATTTTAGTTGTTCTTGAGTTAGTTTTTCAATTTTAACCTCAAGATTCATAATTAACCACCTCCTTTTGGTTACTTGTTTAGCGTGATCAGAGAGCACAAATGAATGGTACTGACTTAGTGCTAAACCACTTCAAACACAACAAGTTGTGTAATACAAAATCAAAAATTAAATATTAAAATGCAAGTAACTATTCAGCACAATTATTCAATCTGTACGGTTAGAAGAGAAACTTCCCCGCATTAAGGTTAAAGGACGTACTCTCCATTCTCCTCCGCTGACCGGCGGATTAAGGTGGTGGAAATCTTCTCAACTACCATTTCAATACAGGTCGCAACTATT
>JBFLXS010000325.1 GCA_040755795.1 bacterium
GTGTGTATATTATGTGTGGTTTACCTGGTCAGGATGAAGAGGAAGTAGAAGCGGGAATTATCTTTCTGCGTAACTTAGGGGTTAAGATAAAATTAGTAGAATATTCACCTATCCCTGGCACAAAGGAATGGGAGAAAGGGGTAAGGGAATTTGGATTTGACCCTATCGCAGACCCTTTACTCCACAATAATTCTGTCTTACCATTTTTATCCAGAGAAAGATATAACCGATTAAAGAACTTATGTGTAGGGGAATGAAAAAATTTGAGATAAAACCGGTATATAAGTGGCTATTGATAAACCGAATCTGTCCACAAAAGGATGCCAAAGTGTGGTAAATGAAATACATTTTAAAGGTAAAAGGGCGATTTTTCTCATTTTGTAGGTAACTGTTCAGGTGGTAATTTACCGCAGAGACGCAGAGGAACAGAGAAAAGATAGAAATAAATCAGATAACAGAAAAGATTATTGGTGCAGACATTGAAATATAGTAACTATTTACCCAAATGAAGTGCAAGGTAATCGGTAATCAGGTAATCGGTAACAACCAATTGATCTTTTCCCTTTACCGATAACCTGATCACCGATAACTAATTACCTGAATTTCACTTCAGATGGCTAAAATGTTACGAAATATATATCCTCAAGGATGGGATTAAGCGTATCGTCCATAAATTTTAATTTTCTTCTGTGCGTCTCTGTGTCTGTGCGGTGAACGGTTACGGATTTTCATAGTTGAATTTTATATCTTTAATATTCAACTGCACCGATTGTCTGTCTTGCCAGGTGTTTATTTGAGGCACATAGGCTAAATCGATGGAACTTGAATATTTCAAAGCCGTTATTTTATCGCCCATATCAAATCCAATGGCATCATAACATTGAGCCTTAAGCCCGGAGTATGAAAAAAAGTTACCTTTTTCACTCTGTGCTCCCTGCTCTGTGCTACATACATCTTCTATTACCTTCATTTTAAGATGATTATTCCCGACAATCATTGGTTCACCTGAAATTTCTAAAGAACTTGTTGAAAAGACAGGTTTTGGATTACCCATGCCAAAAGGCGGAAGTAGGCTTTCTATTTCATTAATTAATGCCAAATTCACATCTTTTAGATTCACGGGCAAAACATTCAGGGAAGGTTGTAAATCGGTTTTTTTCAAGACGGTTTGGGCATAACCATTGATTCTTTCTCTAAATTCATCTATTTTATGCGGTAAAATCGTTAATCCTACTGCTTGCTCATGACCGCCATAACTTTCTAATAAATCTTCGCATTGAACCAGGGCATTCAGGAGGTGGAAATTAGAAATACTCCTTCCAGAACCTTTTCCCAGGCCATTTTGAGATGAGATAATTATTGTTGGCCGATAATATTTATCCACTATTTTTGAGGCAACAATTCCAATTACTCCCTGATGCCAATTATCGTTTGCCAGAACAATGATATTTTTATCATCTTCGAGGACATCCGATTGTATTGCCTCACGAAAGATAGTCTCCTGGATGTTTTGTCTTTTTGTGTTATGGTCATTGAGTATTCTGACGATTTTTTCTGCCTCTTGAGATGATTGAGTCAGAAATAGTTTGATAACTAATTCTGCATCTTCTAATCTACCTATGGCATTAATTCGTGGTGCCAATTTAAAACTAATGTCAGAAGACTCAATTTTCTTCCCTTCAAGTCCGCAAACCTTAATGAGTGCCTTTAATCCTATATTTTGGGTCATTGTAAGTTGTTTTAAGCCATATTTAACAATAATTCTATTTTCACCAGTTATCGGCACGACATCGGCTACTGTGCCCAGACAGGCAAATTCTATCAGGCTATTCAAATCAACCGCTGAATATCCTCCTTTCATAAGTCCTTGAATAAGTTTCATTACTACACCGACACCGGCTAAACTCTTGTCTGGATATTGACAGGTAGGTTGTTTAGGATTAATAATGGCAAAGGCAAAAGGGAGTTTTTCTTTTACCTCGTGGTGGTCACAAACAATGACATCCATTCCTAATGAATTGGCGTAATCTATCTCTTCTATCGCCGAAATCCCACAATCTACTGTAATGATAAGTTTTACTCCCTGAGAGTAAGCAAGTTCTATCCCATTTTTACTGACACCGTAGCCATCAACTAATCTTTTGGGAAGGTAATAGATAAGATTTGAAGTGTGATGATTTAAAGCCTGTATTAACAAGGTGATTGAAGTGATGCCATCAACATCATAGTCTCCATAGACTAAGATTTTTTCTTTTTTATTTAGTGCCAGTCTAATCCGCTCAACTGCTTTATCTAAGTCCTTGAGTAAAAATGGATTATGCAAATCATTTAGATTGGGTCTAATAAATTTTTTAGCCTCATCAGGTTCAGCTATCCCTCTACTAATGAGTATTTCAGCCGTAATAGGTAAAATCTGAAGTGCCTGGGCTAATTCAGTTACTTCCTTTTGAGTTATGCTCTGATTAATTTTCTTCCAGTTTTTTTCCAATTTAATCTCCTTTTAAGTAGTCAGTAGAGAGTAGTCAGTAGTCAGTTCTCTACTCTCTACCTATATTTTATCTCCTTTCTTGTAATCTTCAACATTATAACCATCTTTTTTCCCTTCTTCCTAAGATTATATACCATAATCTTAATTTATGCAACTAATTTTTATTCTAACCAGCAATTCTCGGTGAATTTTTAGAGACTGAATTCACCTATATTTAGGAGAGATAGAAAAAAATATTTTCGTAAATATTTTGAGAGAAAAATAAGGAATAATGAGCCTCTATCTAATTTTTCACCGAGAATTCCTGAATTTCTCAAAAAGATATTGACAAAGGTTCATCAGTTATGCTATACTTTTTAAAAAAGGTAATAATTATCCCTACAAAAAACCCAAGAATTATGAGAGGCCTTGACTTACCCCTGTAGGAATGGGTAAAAAAGACGGCTCAATCAGAGGGTATATCTGTTTATTTAAGATTAAGGGACTTATTTCGTCAAATCTATGAGTTATCCGGAGATGCATATTGGTCTAAAATTGGAGAAGAGAGAATACTCTCTTTCAATAAAGAGAAAGCACTAACTCATAGTCAAATCTGGGTTTCCATTGTAAAGAACACCCTAAGGAAAGAGCACAATGAAAAAACTGGTAAAAATTTTAGAGATAGTGTCCTATTCTCCGCCAAGAACCGGCTGGAGCATACGAGTTGAGTATCTTAAAAAACAACTTTTAGAAATGGGCTATGAATGTCAAATATTAAATATTAGCCCTGAAAGTAGAAGGATTAAAAGTGATGAATATATTGATGTTCAAAATGGAATAGATTATATATTTAAATTAGGTAAATTTTGCCTATCAGGTTACAGGATTCATATGCATGTAAATGGTCAATCTCCGAAGGGATTTATATTGACACTAATCAGTGAAATTATCGGTCTCGTATTGGGTAAGGGATGTTTTTTAACATTTCATGGGGGAATAAATCAGCGATATTTTCCTCGTGAAAACAGTTATTGGATACTTCCTCTGATTTCTATTATCTTCAAATTACCTGAAAAAATTATTTGCAATGATGAGCGTATAAAAGATAAAATTAGCGAATATGGCATAAACAGAAATAAAATTGTGTCCATTCCCGGCTTTAGCAAACAATATTTATCATATAAAGAGACAAAACTACCAGAAGATTTAGAGATATTTATCCGTCAACACGAGCCTATTTTATCTTCGTATGTTTTTGACCGACCTCAATTTTATATTCCAACAACTCTACAGGCAATTAAAAAGTTGGTAACGAACTATCCCGACTTAGGTTTAATATTTGTTGGGACGAGTGAATATTCACAAGATACTCTAAATCTTATTCAAATTCTAAATTTAGAAAAGAATATATTTTTATGTAAGAATTTAGAGCATAATGAATTCTTAACATTATTAAGTAAGTCAAAGATATGTATAAGAAGTTATGAATGGGATGGTGTCTGCTCGTCAGTATTACAGGCACTATCTCTTAAAATTCCCGTCATAGGTTGTGAAAATCCTCTTAGACCTAAAGGTGTTGTTTTATTTAAAACTGGAGATGAAAATTCTCTGGCTGAAAAAATTGAGTATGTCTTAAAAAATTATGATGAGGTAAAAGAAAATATACAGTTACCTGAAATTAAGGACACGGTTTCTACGGAGGTAGAATTATTAACTTCAATCGTAACTATTCACCATTCACCATTCACAATTCACAATTTCTTCCCTAAATTTCCTTAATAATGGTGAATGGTGAATTGTCAATTGTGAATTGTGAATTATCACTCTTCACGGTGTCAAGCAAACCTGGCCCAAGAGTTCGATGCACCGCTATAGCGCATCCAATGACTCTATTCGATAATTCATCAAATTTCACTTCGTGCTCTCCGTACCCTTCGTGCTGAATAGTTACCTTCAATCTAAATAATAATAAATCTTATAAATTTGCCTGAATGGATACTTTCTGTCTCCTCTTATCCCCTCCAACACCTTTTTTAAAAAATCTTTTTCTAATACTCGATGTTCAAGTTTTTTAAAGGTATAAAGATTTAACCGCAAAGAGCGCAAAGGAAGATTTCGCAAAGGACGCAAAGGAAGGAAAATAAGGTGGTGAACAACCTATTGCTTTGTTAAGTTTGCTTTGCTATGTTTAGAAAGTTATCGGTTATCAGGTTATCGGTGAAGAGAAAACAATGGCCTGTTATCTCCGATTACTGATTACCTAAGTAACATGCAA
>JBFLXS010000326.1:0-2038 GCA_040755795.1 bacterium
AGAAAAGAGAGTGCTAATTTTGAATAAATTAAGGGGGGTGATTAATAGAAAGGGAAGTTAGATTATCAAATGGGAGGGAAATTTAAAATTCTGGATTGGAAATTGTGAATTGAAACCAATTCAAAATCCAAAATTAAAATAAGAAAGGAGGAATTTGACAATGAAACTTAAACCGTTAGGAGACAGAGTGTTAGTTGAAAGAATGGAGGAAAAGGAACAGGTCAAGGGAGGAATTATCATCCCGGATACGGCTAAAGAGAAACCTCAGGAGGGTAAGGTAATTGCTGTTGGAACCGGGAAAAGATTAGAAAGTGGTGAAATAAAACCGCTGGATGTAAAGGCAGGAGACAGGATTCTCTTTGGAAAATATGCCGGAACAGAGGTAAAACTTGATGACAAAGAATATCTCATTATGCGAGAAGATGATATTCTTGGGATTATCGAATAAGGAGTTTATGATTGCAAGTTGTGAATGGTAAATTGAAAAAAAATCCAGAAATCGACAATCCAGTTGTAGACTTGATTCAAGGCAAAATCAATAGGGCTTCACGAAATTAAAAGTAAGTGGTTAAATGGTGACTAATTACCATTCACCAGTTACTAATTACCAAAAGATAAGGAGGTATAAAACAAATGGCTAAACAGCTATGTTTTGGAGAAGAGGCAAGAAAAAATACCCTTAAAGGGGTGGATACCTTAGCCAATGTCGTTAAAGTGACATTAGGTCCTAAAGGTAGAAATGTGGTTTTAGACAAGAAATTTGGTTCACCAACGATTACCTGCGATGGCGTAACCGTAGCAAAAGAGATTGAATTAGAAAACGCGTATGAGAATATGGGGGCACAAATGGTAAGGGAGGTAGCGTCGAAAACATCAGATGTGGCAGGTGACGGAACAACAACGGCAACGGTTTTAGCTCAGGCAATTTTCCGTGAAGGGACTAAGAATATTGCCGCTGGGGCTAATCCAATGGCTTTGAAACGAGGGATAGAAAAAGCAACTGAGGCCGTGGTAGAAGAGATTAAGAAAAACGCCAAAGAGGTTAAAGAGAAAAAGGAAATGGCACAGGTAGCCACTATTTCTGCCCATATGGATGCCGCTATTGGCAATTTAATTGCCGATGCGATGGAAAAGGTTGGTAAAGATGGCGTTATCACCGTCGAAGAATCAAAAACAATGACCACGGAATTGGATGTCGTCGAAGGGATGCAGTTTGATAAAGGCTATTTATCACCATATTTTGTAACTGATGCCGAACGGATGGAATGCGTCCTTGAAGACCCATATATCTTGATTCATGAGAAAAAAATATCCGTGATGAAAGACCTTTTACCTATCCTTGAGAAGATAGTTCAAAAAGGGAAACCATTTTTAATCATTTCTGAGGATGTAGAAGGTGAGGCATTAGCGACTTTAGTTGTGAATAAGATTCGTGGCACATTGCGATGTGCGGCGGTAAAGGCACCAGGCTTTGGCGATAGACGCAAGGCAATGTTAGAAGATATTGCTATCCTTACAGGTGGCAGGGTTGTTGTCGAAGAATTAGGGATTAAATTAGAAAATCTCAAACTCGACGATTTAGGCCAGGCTAAAAGGATAACGATTGATAAGGATAATACAACGATTATTGAAGGTGCAGGTGATACGGCTGATATTAAAGCCAGAATATCACAGATTAAATTACAAATTGATGAAACGACTTCTGACTATGACCGTGAGAAACTTCAGGAAAGATTAGCTAAATTAGCTGGCGGCGTCGCAGTAGTTAAGGTTGGTGCGGCAACTGAAACCGAAATGAAAGAGAAAAAGGCACGAGTTGAAGATGCCCTCCATGCTACCAGAGCCGCAGTTGAAGAAGGAGTTATCCCGGGTGGCGGAGTAGTGTTGCTGCGTGCACAACAGGTGGTTGATAAACTTAAATTAGAAGGGGATGAAAAAGTCGGTGCAATGATTGTTAGACGGGCATTAGAAGAACCTTTAAGACAAATTGCAGAAAATGCCGGATTAGAAGGTTCGATAGTCGCCGAGAAGATTAGGT
>JBFLXS010000326.1:2138-4706 GCA_040755795.1 bacterium
AAACTTAAATTAGAAGGGGATGAAAAAGTCGGTGCAATGATTGTTAGACGGGCATTAGAAGAACCTTTAAGACAAATTGCAGAAAATGCCGGATTAGAAGGTTCGATAGTCGCCGAGAAGATTAGGTCGGAGAAAGACCCTAATCTTGGCTACGATGCCTCAGAAGATAAATTCACTGATTTAGTCCAGGCAGGGGTGATTGACCCGGCAAAAGTAACTCGCTGTGCCCTGCAAAATGCAACTTCGATTGCAGGATTAATGTTGACCACAGAAGCATTGGTTACGGATATCCCTGAAAAGAAAAAAGATATGCCTCCGATGCCACCAGGCGGTGGATACGGGGATATGTATTAAGTAAGTAGTGAGCAGTGAGAAAAAATTTTAAGGAGTGGGAACTAAAAACTCCCACTCCTTGTTTTTTGATGATTGGTAAAGGGTGAATACTATTTAGTTACCAATTACCAGATTTGTAACCATTCATCTATAGATGGACACGGATAAAACACTGATTTTCTGTAAGGGTTCAGGGAGGATAAAAATAAGGAGAAAGGGAGAAGATGGAGAAGTGGAGAAAAGAAGAGTTAACTGATAGGATTATTAATGCCTGTATTAATGTCCATAAGAGGAGATAAGTGGGAAGTATTATAATGAGGTTAGAGTATACCTTAGAGCAGTGGATAAAGAAATAGGGTTAGGGGTAAATTTCGCAGACTCCAAGATTGATGTCCGAAGGGTGGAGCAAGAAAAAGTTTGAGCCATTTCTCCTTGTTTACACTTCTAATGTATAGCCCTGAACGGTTACCCAGATTTAAGTAGGGAGATGTTAAAATGCCAACTTATGAATATGAATGCCTAAAATGTGGATTTAGATTTGAGGAATTTCAAAAAATTACAGATGAACCTCTAAAAAAATGCCTTGAATGTAAAGCAGATGTTAAAAGGGTATTTACAGCAGGAGCAGGATTTTTATTTAAAGGTTCAGGCTTCTATGCCACAGATTATGTTCAGAGAAGCAAAACTTATGTCGAGGCAGAAAAAAAAGAAATAGGCTACAAAGAACCTAAACCTGAAAAGCCTGATTCTAAAAAAGATAAAGTCTCCACCGCGAAAAAATAGTTGAATTTAATTTAAAAATATGATATGATTAGAGAGGGGAAAAATTTGTCAAAGAAAAAAATTATCACAGAACCAGAAGAACATATTGAGATTGAGAAGGTTGAAGAAAAAGTAAGTATTACAAAACAAGAGTTAGCTGAGTTTGAAAAACAGAAAATCCTTGCTGATGAATATTTAGACCATCTCAGGCGACTTAAGGCAGAATTTGAAAACTATAAAAAACGCGAGGAAAAACAAAGAATAGAATTTGCCAAATTCGCCAATGAAGGTTTAATTATTGAATTATTACCGGTAATGGATAGTCTTGATAGAGCATTAAATGGTGTTCATGAATCACATAGTTTGGAGAGCTTTTTGCCAGGGGTAGAATTAATTCGGAAACAATTAGAGGATATTCTGGTAAAAAATGGACTTGCTGGAATAGAAACCGTAGGAAACCCGTTTGACCCCAAAAAACATGAGGCACTCCTGCATATAGAATCGCAAGAACATCCTGAAGATATTGTAACTCAGGAGTTAAGAAAAGGATATTTGCTGAATAATAAAGTAATTAGACCGGCTCAAGTAGCCGTTAGTAAAGCAAAAAGTAGTGAGTAGAGAAACTACTTACCACTCAAATTGGCGAGAAAAAAGGAGTATCTATGCGAAAATTAAAATTATATGTTGATACTTCTGTGTGGAATTTTTACTTTGCAGATGATGCCCCTGAAAAGAGAGATGTGACAAAAGACTTTTTTGATTTGGTGCGAAAAGGAGAATATGAAGTATTTATTTCCGAAGTAGTTCTTAAAGAAATAAGCGATGCATCAGAACTAAAAAAAACTCAACTGGGAAAACTTATTAAAAGTTATCCAGTGATAGAATTGGAGATTACAGAAGAAGCAGTTGAGATGGCTAAGAGTTATATGGCTAAAGGTATTCTACCAGAGAAGAAAGAAGATGATGCATTGCATGTGGCTATAGCAACAGCTGCGGAGATGGATGCAGTTGTAACATGGAATTACCAACATTTAGCAAATTTAAGGAAGGCAGAGTTATTTCATAGCGCAAGTTTAGAAAAAGGATATTTTAAAAAGTTGGAGATAGTTACTCCGATGGAGGTGAGTAGATATGAAAGTTGATAAGTCACTTCAAGAGGTCTGGAATTGGAAAGAGAAAGTTTATGAGGAAATGAAAGGACTTTCTACCAAAGAAAAGATAGTAAGTTTTAAAAAGTCAGCAGAAAACTTCTCTATGAAATACGGTTTAAAACTTAAGAAACTTTATTCGTTACAGAAATAACCTTGTAAAAAAAACTGATTGAAAGTATCAGTCAGTAAATCTAAAACTCGATGTTCAAGTTTTTTAAAGGTATAAAGATTTAACCGCAAAGAGCGCAAAGGAAGGTTTCGCAAAGGACGCAAAGAAAGAAAAACAGGTCTATAAACGAAAACGAACTTTCAAATATTGTTA
>JBFLXS010000327.1 GCA_040755795.1 bacterium
AAGTTGCAAAAAAATCATCAGGCTTTTGAGCCTAATTTTGCCATCTTTGAGCAAAATAAACAGATTGATAAGGATAAAGAGAACTTTAGATAACCTCAATAGTAGCATAAAATTTACGAAAGTCCAGACTACAGAAATATAGGCAGGTCTCTCAAGCCTTCATTCTTCTGCAATTTCTGCCCGCTTTAGTCTGATGTTTGATGTCTATAGTCTATTGTCTGAATCACAGTTTCACACAAATGACACTTGCCTTTTATGATAAACTCTGGTATAATATTCAATATGAGGATAGGGGTTGTTTATAAGATTGATAAATTACCCATAGAGTATCGATCTTGTTTTTTTAACCTGATAAAAGAGGCAATTAAACAAGAAGCTCCGGAATTATATGAACAATTTTATTTATCTAACCATCACCAGACCAAACCGTTTTGTTTTAGTGTTTTTTTTGAGTGTGTCCAAATCTCGGCTGATATTCTGACCATAAGACGCAATACCAGACTCTATCTTTCTACTCTGGATATCTCAGAAGACCCACAAGCCACTGGTATAAAGATTTATAATGGATTACTTAAAGTAAAAACTATGGATTTTCCTCTTGACGAAACTCTCCATCTAATTAATATCTTTCCTCTCAATGAAAAAAATAAGACCTATTTTACTCAAGGAGAGATTTGTTTTAAAACTATGTCACCCATCATTGTTGTTGACAGAGACAAAAAGCCTGTTTTACATCCACAAACAAAGAATGAAATTAGCCACTTTTCTGGTCCCGAAAATACTATCTCCCTTGATGAATCTCGATTTCTTAAGGAACTTATCTTTAGCCTGAAAGAACTTAATATTACCAAATTGGAATTTATCCCGGTTGACTTAAAAAAAGAGGTCATCAAATATACCATTAGCGACCATTTAAAAACTAAAGCACCAATGAAACTTATCGGATTTAAAGGTAAGTTCATTCTAAAAGGTAATCCTGATGACTTATATAAAATCTACCAACTCGGGCTTGGCTTCAGACGAAATCAAGGATTTGGGATGGTGGAGGTGGTGTGAACTATGGAGGAACTTGTGGGGTAACCGTTCAGGCTATATATCAAAAGTGTAAGAAAGGGGATAAGGAGATAAGAGTGATATGGAGATAAGATAATAGAAATAGATTGAAATTTATAGAAATAGGTAGAAATTGATTGTGGAAAACAACAAATTTCCATAAATTTCTATTACTCGATATTCAAGTTTTTTTAAGATTAAGTGGTTTATCCTTTTTTAACCGCAAAGAACGCAAAGAAATTAACCGCAAAGAACGCAAAGATTATAGTGCTCTGTTAAGATTGAATTTGCATGTTACTTAGGTAATCGGTAATCAGTAATCGGAGATAACAGACCATTGTTTTCTCTTCACCGATAACCTGATAACCGATAACTTTCTAAACATAGCAAAGCAAACTTAACAAAGCAATAATTTTCCTTCCTTTGCGTCCTTTGCGAAATCTTCCTTTGCGCTCTTTGCGGTTAAATCTTTATACCTTTAAAAAACTTGAACATCAAGTATTAGTTTCTATTAATTTCAATTTTTGTAACTATTCACCACGAAGGGTACGGAGAGCACGAAGTGAAATTTGATGAATTATCGAATAGAGTCATTGGATGCGCTATAGCGGTGCATCGAACTCTTGGGCCAGGTTTGCTTGACACCGTGAAGAGTGATAATTCACAATTCACAATTGACAATTCACCATTCACCATTATTAAGGAAATTTAGGGAAGAAATTGTGAATTGTGAATGGTGAATAGTTACCAATTTTTTTAATAATATCTCCCTATCTCTTTAATTTCCACATCTCCTTTTGTTACACCACCTGAACGCTTACCTTGTGGGACAGGATAAGTTTTTTATCCCATGATTGCTTCAATCATTGCCTTTCCTTTATGAAGGGTTTCATTATACTCTTCTTCTGGTATAGAATCTGCGACTATTCCACCACCTACATGGAAGTAAGTTTTGTTGTTTTTGATAACAAAGGTGCGAATTGCAATATTTAAATCCATACTTTGGGTGAAACTTAAATATCCAATAGACCCTGTATAAATATGCCTTTTTGTTGGTTCTAATTCATCAATTATTTCCATTGCCCTAATTTTTGGAGCGCCGGTAATTGAACCGCCGGGAAAACATGCCTTTAATAAATCAAATCTATCCTTATCTGGTTTTAATTCCCCAGAGATAATACCTACTGTATGAAATACTGTTGGATGCGTTTCTAATTTTATCAACTCATTAACCTTCACAGACCCAAATTTACATACTCGACCTAAATCATTTCGCAAAAGATCAACTATCATTATTAGTTCTGCTCTATCCTTCTGGCTTATTTTCAATTCATTTTTTAACTTCAAATTCTCTTTTTTGGTCTTTCCTCTGGGTCTTGTTCCTTTAATTGGTCTGGTGACGACATTTTTACCCTCTACCTGTAAAAATCGCTCTGGCGAGGCACTGGCAATAATGACATCCTTTAAGTCTAAAAAGCAAGCAAATGGTGCTGGATTTGACCTCCTTAGCCGTTTATAGAGTTCAAACGCCGACATACAAAGATTAGCCGAGAGTCTTTGTGATAAATTAACCTGATAAATATCACCGGCACTAATATATTCCTTAGCCTTTCTCACTGCCTCTAAATATTCTTGACGAGTAAAATTAGAAACTATTTCCACATTTTGGGTTTTGGGTTTTGGGTTCTGGGGGCTGGATTTTGATAATTTATTCAGCGTTTTGTTTAGTCTATTTTCAGCCTTTTTCTCTCTTAATCTTCCATTTTCAGGAAACCCGCTTGATGAAATATAAGCCTTTTGTTTTAAGTGGTCAAAGATGAAAATTAAATCATAAAAGCAGAAAATACAATCCGGTATCATCAGGTCATCAATTCCTTTTCCAGGAACATCTTCGATTAAATGTCGCATTTCATAACTGAAGTAACCAACTGCTCCCCCTATAAAAGAAGGAAAATTTGAGATTTGTTGTAGTTGATATTGATTAACAAGTTTTCTTAATACTTCAAATGGGTCATTTATAAAATTTTGGATATTGGATATTGGATTTTGGATTTGTTGAATATCTATATTATTCCGAATTTCGTATTGAATCTGTTTATTTTTACTTTTAAAAACAAGGAATGGCTCAAAACCGATGAAGGAATATCTACCTAAATCATATTTATTCATTCCACTATCAAGGAAGAATGGGTAATTATGTTCTTTGAAGATACTGAAGAGTTTTATCGGCTCAATTATTGGGATTTCTTTAATTATTGGATAAGTCATTAAATTATTCCAGGATATAAACTTTTACATTCTTTTTTCCATATCTTATTGCTTCCTGATGGGTATTAAAACATAAATCTATTCGATTCCCTTTAATGGCACTGCCAGTATCTCCCGCAATACCATAGCCATATCCTTCAACATATAATTTAGTTCTCAAAGGAATAACCCCTGGGTCAACCGCAATGATACCATATCTTGCTTTTAATCCAATAGAGGTTACACATCCTGCCCATTTACCGCAGGATATTTTAGAATCAGAATATGCTGTGGCAACCATATTTAATACTTTTTTTATACTTGCTTTTGCATTTAGAAGAGGAGGTGGCACATATCTTCTTGTTCCTTTAACTATAATGCAAGTTACAGGTTTGTTCAAAATCTTTTCCTCGATAATCTTTTCTTTTATATTAACGCCATCAAGAGAGGTCTTTTGAGCAAC
Organism: bacterium; assembly: GCA_040755795.1. NCBI lineage: Bacteria > bacterium. The sequence goes on from JBFLXS010000327.1 coordinate 3,764, forward strand.
GATTTCTTTTAATCCTTGTTTTCCATATTGTTTCACAAGTGTTTTACCCAATAGAAGTTGAGGGTTGTATTGATATTGGGTAGGGTAGGGGATAGTTTTTTTCTCCTTTATTTCTTCTTTTGTCAGGCGATAAACACGAATAAACATCTTATTTCGTAATTTAGTCTCAATCCCCGGTCGAACAATATCATTCTTATCCAGACCAATGTTAGTAGAGTTTAATACATCCAGAACTGTATTTTTATTAGTTTTTAGTTGTAGAAAATTATTATCAACATAAATAGTTACATTGACAAAACTTTTTGCATAGCCAACAATAGCAAATGTGAAAATAATTAATATTACCATCCATTTTCTTTTTAGATAATTCGTCATCATCTTCTCCTTGTTTTAATTCAAAGGTTGAGTAAGTCTACCATAAAGTTTTTAAAATGTCAAGTAATTTTAAAGTGAAATTTACCCATATTTCTGGAATGCTATGAAATATAAAGGGATTGAATACCGCACAGACGTAGAGTCGCGGAGAAAAAATGTAGATTTTCATTCAGGGCTATACATTAGAAGTGTAAACAAGGAGAAATGGGGAAAAGGGAGAATTGGAGAAATGGCTCAAACTTTTCCACCTGTGCGATTAGACTAATTCATTGCAGAGACGCAAAGGAAAAATAAATGTAAAATAGGAAATGAAAAATGGGAAATTTTACTACTTCGCAAGACTCATTACCTTTCAGTTATACATTTTCATTTTACATTGCCCATTTTACATTATTATTAGATATTTTGCAATGACCTGAGCGCTTACAATAATTCTATCACTTGATGTTCAAGTTTTTTAAAGGTATAAAGATTTAACCGCAAAGAGCGCAAAGGAAGATTTCGCAAAGGACGCAAAGGAAGGAAAATAAGGTGGTGAACAACCTATTGCTTTGTTAAGTTTGCT
>JBFLXS010000328.1 GCA_040755795.1 bacterium
AGTGGTAATTTATCAAATTCTTTAACCGCAACAATCTCAGCTACAGGGTTAATCCTGGCTAAAATCTGCTCCTCTAATTTAACACCATCAGGCTTTAGCATAAAAAATGTTCTTTGTTTCATTTTAATTTATGGAATTCATCCTTTATTTTAATAAGAGATTTAGTTCTCATAAAACACAAAATATAAGGGAGTCGTATAAATTAAACCCTATATATTGTGGCTGAACGGTTACAACCTCCCTTGCTTGTTGTATTTCAGAATAAGATAATACATAGTGTCGCGTTGAACAAATAACGCACGGAATTTGATTCTGGTAACTGGTGATTGGTAACTGGTAATTAAATACCGTTCGGCTGATCTCAGGACGAAACTATTTAACCAGTTACCAGTTACCAATTATCCGTTTGCAGGTTATGAAATCTGATGATACGCCGTGCAAAACTTACTCAACACCACAATAGTATTACCCCAGTTGATTATTTTCAAAATTAATTACCGTATATTCCCTTTCAAAATCCTGTTTATTTTCAGAGGTATGAACTGTATTTTCAATTATGGATTCTGTATATGCCATACGGACAATTCCTAATGCGGTTTTACGAATCTCCTGAATAACATTTACTCCTTCATACAATAGAGCCAGCGAGCGTTTATTGCTCATAAAATCTACTAATTCACCAAAGAAAGGTTTATGTTTATGTGGGGTATAAAAGATTTCCATATCAGAGGTAGTAGGGGTAATAATCTTTGCAGAAATGATATACATACCTGTCTTAGAAAAGGCATTGACGACATTACCCAATCTTGGGTCATTTGGGGTATCAAATACATTAGGTTTGACGACTACTAAACTTTGTTCAACCTGGTTTTTTATATCATCAGGATAAACAATAGACTCTTTTAAAGGACCTCCACATGATTTATATTTACGCCACATCACATCCAATTGGGCATCTGCTTCTTCTTTATTTGAAGGTGCAGAAGCAGGAAATTCTATAATTATGTCCGTATTTGTTTTATAAAAAACGCCGTATCTTCCTAAGATAGTCGTGCCATTCCTCTGTCTTATGTCACCCATTAAATTACTAATCCGACTGATAGCATCTTCTCCCTCGATAACTAAATTAAATATCCTTTTTTTATTATATTTCCTTTTATCATAACTTTCTTCACTAATAAGCATTTGTTTGAATTTATCCTGGATAATTTTTTCTTCTTTTGTTTCTGGCAAAGTTAATGTTTCGCAAAAATCCTCAGCAAAATCAGGGGTCAGTGTATAAACATCTGCCGCAATAATGTCTAACGGAGAATTCCCCTCAGGCATAAAGCGAATTAGACTGAGAATATCCCCTGTTAAAGACCGCTCAAGTGCGGGTAAATAGATATTAATCAAAGTTCGTTCACTTGCCATATAATTTTATCTCCTCCTGAATCAAAATTAGAAATTAGGGTTTCACTCTAAAATGAACCATCTCCTTAATTCAATTCTATTTTACCATTTTTTCACCTTGTTGTCAATATAAATTCGTGAAACTCAGTTCTGAAGAGTAAATTTTCATGATTTTTCTTTTTAAGATACAGTTCGGGGACAAGATAGTAGGGGACATTAAAAAGGACAGTCCTCTCCTGTGTCTCCTGATATATCAAAATATCGGAGTCAAAAAAAGGTAACCATTCAGGTATAGATAAAAATATGGTAACTATAACTCAAATCTCAAAACGCAAAACGCAAAACGCAAAACTACAACTTAAAACTTAAAACTAAAGGCTTCTCCTGAAAATAGACTACAGACCATAGACCATAGACTATAGACCAAGGAACCGATGAAAAGCAAGTTTATTCCCCCTTAACAAAGGGGGTTAGGGGGTTGTTATAGTTAATTGACAATTATCAATTAGCCATTATCTGGACTTTCGTGAATTTTGGTATAATTTAACCACAGAGACACAGAGAACACAGAGGAAGATTTTAGCAGGCGAAATAATTTACTTTACTCTTTAAACGAAAATCACTAATGAATTTTTAGCATCTTACCTCATCTGGTAACTGGTAACTGGTTACTGGTTACTGGTTATATGAAGAGGTTGAGTTTATAAAAATTGTTTTATCCTGATGAATACTAATCCGAACGAGTCGGAACAAAATAAGTAATCAGTAATAGAATACCGATTACCAATCTTCTTAGAGATATCTAATCATTATCTCTTTATATTCTCTGTGTTCTATTCTCTGCGAACTTTGTGTCTCTGTGGTGATAAAAATCACGAAACTATAGTATATACTGAAGAATGATTAGGAGGTATCCCTCAATACTACCTTGTAGAATAACCAAATAAGCTTCTATGGCAGACAGTATAAAGGGGGGCTGGGGGATTGCAATCCCCCAGTAGGGGCTTGGGGACAGCGTCCCCAAAATATTATCCCTTTATTTCTAATTGCACAGGTCAAAAAAATTCTTGCAAAATATCCATTTTATATGCTATAATTTTTAATGATGAAAGTTAATTTAGATTATGGCGAAAAAGAAATGGGATTATTTATTTCGGATACAAATTTAGCTAATTTTTTTAGCCTGAAAATAAGCGGCGAAAAAGCCTCTTTTGAAACTTTTGAGCGGGCATTAAAAGCCGCAACACCAAAATTGGAAGATATTGTATCTGAGAAAAGAGTTTGTATCATCCTGGACGATAGCACCCGAAAACAACCCAGAGAACAGATTCTCAAACCTTTATGTGAAAGATTAAAAAAAGCCCATTTTATTCAGGTTCTCATTGCCACTGGCACCCATAAATCTTTACATAACCTTGAACTTTGTGAATTTATTAGAGGTATCGTTAATTCATATTCCTTAAATTTCGATATAGCCATAAATGATTCCACAAATAATAATGAATTTGAATATATTGGCACTACCCGGCGAAAAACAGAGGTATTTGTAAATAAAAAAGCGATGTCCTGCGATATGTTTATTGTCGTCTCTGGTATGAAACCCCATTATTTTGGAGGATATAGCAATCCAGTTAAAAACTTTTTACCCGGTATCTGCTCTTTTGAAACTATCCGTCAAAATCATTGTGCCTTGATTGTCGAAGAGGATTCTATCTATGGAAGACATCCCTGGCACCCATTGCCTCAAAAAAGACAAAATCCTATCGCCGAAGATATGTTAGAAGGAATGGAATTAATCATCAAGAACAGATATGTATTTGCCTTAGCCTTTGTCGGAAATGAAGAGATAATCTGGGCAAAGGCAGGAGAAGTAAAGGAAGTTACTTGTGAAGGAATTAAAATTATTGATAAATCTATGAGTTTTACAACAAATCCAACCAAATATCTTATCGTAAGTCCGGGCAAGGATGAAGATAAAACATTTTATGTTGCTCAAAGGTCATTAGAGTTGACCAAACAGGTTGTGAACAGGGAAACAGAGGTTCTCTGGCTCGCAAACATTCAAGGTGGAATACATGATGACCCAAAACTTTTACCTATTTTAAAACAAAACTATGAGAACATTGCCAGTAAGATTAAAGAAAAAGATGCCGACTTTGGTCTTTACAAGGCATTTAGATTCAAGAACTACCTTCAAAGGGTAAGTAAAGTCTTTGTTTATTCTGAGTATAACCATCAAGACCTGCAAGAAATTGGGACACTCCCCATTGATGACCCACAGAAAATTATAGACAACTGGTTAGAAAAAGACCCAGCGGCTAAAATCCTGGTTATAAACAATGCAAACAAATTGGCTGTGGGTCTGTGTAATAAAGGTAAGTAACTTTTTAGTGTATAGGAGATTATGCAAATGAGAAAGTGAGCAGGTGAGAAAGCGAGGAAGTAGACCAGTGCTTTGTCACGCTTGAAATTATGGGTATGTAATAGTTATTAACGAAAATCCTGATAGAACAGATATAGCACCAGGGTTGATGGTTGATAGTTGATAGTTTCATAGACTATCAACCATCAACTATCAACAATACTAATGTGAACTTTTGGTTAATACTTACTATAAAATCTAACTTTACACTGAGACCTATATGGTTAAAAGTCAGATATCGAAAGGAGAAACGCTCATGAACCTGCGGCTCACAAAGGAAGATGAAAATAAACCACGAAGAGCACGAAGGAACCACGAAGTTCACGAAGAAAGAATTAAAGGAAATTAAAAGATTTGTTGTTTAATTCTTCGTGTCTTCGTGGTGAAAAAAAGTTTTTAGTCGAAATTCATAAATTCTTGCAAATCAATGACTTACGAATATTTTCAGGAGAGGCTCTCATAAACCTTTGGTTCACAAATGAGGATGAAAATAGTGGTAGGAGATAGAAGGTGGGAGGTAAGGAGATAGGCGTGGGGAGTGATGTTTTCTTTACTTTCTACTTTCTACTCTCTACTTCCTATTTTCAGGAGAAACCGTCATGCCCCTGCGGGGCACAAAGGAGGATGAAAATTTTGCTTGAATTTCCAGCTTCCTTGTGTTATTCTTACTAAGAAAGAGGCAAGGAGACTTGCCCAAAAGAAATAAAGAGGGTTGGACCTATTAACTCCAGTAAAATCAAGGGGTTATAATAGTAAGAAGGTAGATTTTAGGGGTGTTTAGGAGGTGAGGTAGGTATATGTAACATATTATAAACATTGGGGTTAGGTTT
>JBFLXS010000329.1 GCA_040755795.1 bacterium
GTGTTCTATTGGATGCATCGTTATTCCACCTCCCAAACAAAATCTCCAGAATAATACACTATGTACTTCTGTTATCTTTATCGACATTTTCTCTCACAAACTTTAGCTAATTTAGGACACCACCAAATATTCCTATTTCACAGGTTGAATTTTTTTTGCTTGACTTTTCATATTTTATATGGTATTATAATAAATGAGAGGGGAAGGGAGAAAAGGAGGTAAATTAAAATGAAAAAGGTAAATAATGAAAAAGGTATTGCCCTGGTAGTGGTGTTAATTGTAATCTTCGTTTTAAGTATGGTAAGCATTAGTTATTTACTTATCTCACGAACACAACTTAATAAATCTTATAAAGAAGAACGGTTCACTACTGCCCTTTCTACTGCTGAAGCAGGGCTTGAGCGGGCTGTCTGGTATTTAATCAATGATGATAAACTACCTAATTGGCAAGGACCTACACCAGCAAATCCAAAAGTAACTATCACTGGAAATGTAGATAATAATTCCCAAAAGTCCTACGAGGCAGAGATATATCTTATTACTGGAGGTGGAGAAGGATATACTCCCTTGCCACCCCGGGAACAGGAAAATAGATGGTATATCCATCCCGCCTCTGCTAATATCCCTCGTCCTAAAGGAAATTCTGCCGCTGTCACCATTAATGGTGTAGTATTTATGTTTGGTGGTTATGGCCAACCTGAAAAATCTACACAGCATGGAGGTAACAGCTCGTATAAAGATGAGATTAACTATTGGGGTTATCGGGCAAAGTTATATAGTGACAATGTTATGTTGGCATATGACCCCAGAAGCGATACCTGGAAAGAATTAGGAACAAATCCTTATGGAAATAAAAGTAAATTTGCCGCGGTGAATTATAATAATAAGATGTATATGTTTGGTCCAGACCCGGCTGTAATTACCTATAATCCAGGTAATGACTTACTAAATTCTGCTGATGATAAATGGGAGCAGGTAGCAAATATGACAAGTATAGGCATAACTGATGTTAATTATCATTCAGCCGTAGTTCTGGGTGATAAAATCTATATTGTTGGAGGGCAATATAATGGTGGGGCAGAATATGGTTTGGTCTTAGAATTTAACCCGACAACTAATCAGTTTACGAAATTAACCCCTTTACCTGATGGTAGATATTATGGAGCGGCAGGGGTAATTGGTAATAAAATATATTATGTGGGAGGAATACCTAAAACAGGTATGTCAATGGGTCCTGACCCTGATACTGGAGGGCAAGTAACTACACAATCGGGTTGTCATAGTCGAACTGTATGGGAGTATAATCCAACTACAGGTAGCTCTACACCAGCCGCACATATGCCCTGGTTGTCAGACGACTCCAATACTGTCTGTCCTGAAGATCTTGCACCCTGGGGTGAAGGAGATAAAATAGAAGGATTTAGTAAATCGGTATCTGGTATCAAACTCCATGTGCGCGACCCAGAATACTCAAAATATTGGAAGGATGAAGGATATGGTGTAGACCATGGATTAAGTTTTTCTAACCGACCAGGATTAGCTGACCATCAAGCAATAGTGGTAGATAATAAAATTTATGTTACGGGGGGAAATAATGGTCTTCTGAGAACTTACTTTGATGGACCTGGTTATAGAAAGGATGGAATATGGTATGGAACTTATATTCCTGATGATAAAAATCCAGATAAAATAATAACCAGTGGAACGACTCATGAACAGGTAGCTCAAAGGGATTTATTCTATGATTATAAGGATGGAAGTCCTTATGGAAGTTATGACAGCTATCGTGATTGGCAAGGACAAATGTCAGGTTCTTATTATCGGTGGAATAAAGAACTATATGTCTTTGATGGGACATCGTGGGTAAAATTAGAGAATGCACCAACTATGGATATGGACACAAACGGTGGAATGGAAGGAGTAGGAATTACTAATCAGGTATTAGCCAGTGTGGACAATAGATTCTATATGCTTGGTGGTGTTGCTCACCATTTTAGAGATCCCGCCAGGCAATATTTTAATTCTTATGTAGTAGAAGGAGATGATACCTACTGTGGAGGTGCAGCGAAAAGTTATGTTAATGCTATGTATTTATCCGTAGCTGAATTTTATGTTAGAGAGGGGGATGCTATTGCCGCAGGTGGAGGAAGATACAAAATTGTCGTTACTTCAAAAGAACAACAACTATTTGGTAAAACAGTTCATCGTAGAATTGAGGCAATAGTAGCCATAAACCCAATGACCGGAGCAAATGGGTTTGATGGAGCGATAATTTGTAAATCCGATATAGATTTAACCGGAAATGCTCGAACAGATAGTTATAACTCTGATAACGGTAAGTATGGACCAGAAAATGCCCTCCATGGGGGAAATATCTTTTCTAATGGAAATGTTTCTTTAGTTGGTGACGCCGTGGTAGATGGAAATGCCTTTTCTGGTCTTGAGGAAACTGTTAGTCTTACAGGAAACGCTGAGGTTACAGGGAAAAAAGATTCACTGGGCAGTGATATTTCATTACCTGCGGTTACTGTTCCAGCAGATGCCATTTCAACAACTATAGATATTACAGGTAGTAATGAATTAACGCTGACTGAAGGAACATATACTTGTAAGGGCATAAAGATAAGTGGGCAGGCACAATTGATTATTGTGGGTAAGGTAAAACTCTATTGCACGGGCAACATAGATATTAGTGGCCAGGGCGGGGCCAATTATGAAAACAATTCAAATGGGGTTACGACTAATTTCCATATTTATTGCACAAATGCTGTTAATTCTATTTCCCTGACAGGAAACGATAGATTCTTTGGGACTGTTTATGCTCCTGCGGCTGAAATTTCTGTTACAGGAAATGGTAATGTCTATGGTCAGTTAGTGGGGAATGAGGTAGATATTACTGGTAATGGTAAGGTAATTTATGATGAGCAATTAAAAAATACTATTTGGTGGCCAGAAGAGAGTATGACGGGTGATGTTATTAGTTGGCGTGAGGTTAGTTTATGAGGGAGGAGGGATTTAGTTTAGTAGAGATATTAATAGCGGCACTCATTTTTACAATATTTGCCTTAGCGATTTTTAACTGCATCAATTATTCATACAAAAATGTAATCACTTCAAGAAACGCAGAAGTAGCCATCAACCTATGTCAGGAAACAATGGAGAGCATAAAAAAGGTTCCTTATGATAACGTTCCCTGTCCTGCTACTTTTACTCCAACCTGGTATATAAAAGGAACAACATATTATTCAGGGTATCCAGCAGGAAATTTCCCACCAACTCTTTATCTTGCTACTTATACCACTTGCACAAATAGCAACCCAACTATGTGCACCGCAACAACTTTACTCCATGACCATAAAGATTTATTGGTGAGTATAGGTGTAGGAACACAAACTACCAATGGAACAAAGACTGTATTTACTTACTGGGTTGATGATAACGAAACTATCTGGACTACACAGGATTATAAAGGGATAAAGGTTCTTATAGAATGGATAGAAGGAGGAATTATCCGCAAACGTGAAGTATCCACTTGTATTTCTAAAAAATAAAGAACAAGGAACTACCCTCTTAGAATTTATTGTCGGAGCAGGTATCCTGGCAATAATAGCAATGGTTATTATTTTATTTATGAGGCATGGAATGGATTTTATGGTAAAAGGCGTTCCTACTAAACCTCAAGAAATAGTAAAATTGATTTTAGAAGGAGAAGAGGGTAGAATAGATTTTGAAAAACAAGGATTAATATCTACTTTAAGAGGCGGATACTCTATTTATGGACCACAATTTGATGTAGAGCAACTAATTACATTAGGAACAGATTCTATTACTATAGGTTATGGGATTGTTGATAGCCAGAATGGATATTGTGAGAGTACCAATACTATCCACACTGATTTCGCAATAATTAATCAGGGGTCTGTGACTACTACCGATTTAAAAAAAGGGATTCCAACGATTACGGTTATCTCGCCCTATAACTCCGATAATCCAGAAGGCACGACTTCTCTCCTTTTAGAGAATAGTCCTCTCGGTGATGATTATGGTTTGGCTGTTAGGTATGAATTTAAACAAATTAACGAAACAAGAAATGGTAGAATCTATAAGCAGGGTGAATTATACAAAACTATCTATCATAAAAATTCAGGTGGTTCCTGGATTCAACAAGGTACACCAACACTAATTTCACAACATATTAGCCAATTAGAATTTAGATACTTTACTTCGGATGAAGAGGTTTCAGCAGGAATTCCAACTGGACTTAGTAAAATAAGGCAGATTGAAATAATAATGATTACTTTAAAAGTGGATAGTGATGATGATAGAGATGGGGCAATACAAGAAGATGTAATAGATGGGCTGGATAATGATCTGGATGGTAAGATAGATGAAGATTATTTTAATGGAATTACGATAACGACAAGGGTTTATTTTCGGAATTTGTAAAAACGAAGGAGAAACGGTCATGAGTCTGCGACTCACAAAGGAGAATGAAAATAGGTAAGAGTTCAGGTAGGATAAAAATAAGGAGAAAGGGAGAAGATGGAGAAGTGGAGAAAAGAAGAGTTAAGTGATAGGATTATTAATGCCTGTATTAATATCCATCAAAAGTTAGTGTCGTGTTG
>JBFLXS010000330.1 GCA_040755795.1 bacterium
TGCAAATATTAAAACACAAACCCCAGAAGATACTGAAATCTTCGGTTATCTGGTGTGTGAGAAGTAACACCTAACAAGTCGCTGCAGCCGACCTCGCTATCGCTCGGCGGCTGAGCTCTATCGTTAGGCAAGAATGATTGAAAAGAAAATAAAGAAGGTTAATTTTATCAATACAGATGGAAGATGGCAGTATAAATTATATGGAACGAAAAAATAGTTGCATATAATTGATTATTGTGCTATACTTGGAGATAAGGTCTTATAATAAAATAATGTCTAACAACTCATTGTCGTTAGGCAAGTATAAAAAGGAGAATTAGATGCCATCAATCTCAATGTTCTATGGAATCATTATCTATATGTATTTCAAAGATAACAAACAGCATACCAAACCACATATTCATGTTAGGTATCAAAATGATGAAGTAATTATGAGGGTGAAGTTTTAGATGGAAGTATTCCAAATTCTAAAATGAAACTCCTTCAGGCATGGATTGAGTTGCATAAAGATGAGCTTGTAGCAGATTGGGAGCTTGCTGTATCAGGTCAGGAGCCTTATAAAATTGATCCTTTGAGGTAACTTCTATGAATCCAAGAGTCACTGAAGTTATACCAACTAATGATTATAAATTAATATTGGTTTTCACTAATGGAGAAGAGAAAATTTACGATTGTTCAGATTTACTAAATTTTGGTGTATTTAAAGAACTCCAAAATAGGAATTATTTCAACCAAGTAAAAGTTCTACATGGTAGCGTTACTTGGCCTCATGAACAAGATATATGTCCTGATACACTTTATTTAGATTCAATAAAAATAAATGCCTAACCAGTCGCTGCACCTGACTGTGGGGGCTATGCCATAATTAGAGTTTTGTGGTATCTCAAGCTTTTATCTTGTTTACAAAGTTTGGTGGTAATCCACCCCGTAGCAGGTGAGCTCAATCGTTAGCCGAAATTGGAGGGATATTAGTTTATATGAGGAAGTTGCGGTTATATCTTGATTCATCAATATTGGGCTGGTCATTGAATCGCGGTAATCCCACTCGCTTTGCTGAAGCCAACTTGCTTTTACAGCAAATTGCTGGTGGAAGATTTATTGGAGCTTATTCTTGGATTAGTGAGCAAGAGATCGAAGCTGCACCAGAGCATATTGCTAAGAGATTATGGCAAAAGGTTGAGGAAACAAGATTAAAAAGGGTCCCGATTCGTTTAGGGAAACAAGCAGATGAACTTGCACAAACATATTGCGACAAGAAAATTGTACCTTCCGATTTTAAAGCAGATGCTCTTCATATTGCCATTGCAACCCTGTGGAAAGCTGATGTATTAGTAAGCTATAACTTTGAACACATTGTGAGTCTTGAGATTATGGTTGCGGTGAACGAGGTAAACAAAGCAGTTAATCTAAACAAGATTTTCCTCTGTCAGCCCCAGGAGGTGATAATCGGTGGAAATTAAAGGGAAAGTATTCTCTTGTTTAAGCTGTGGAGCCGATACGGGTTGTCCAAATAAACTTATTTGCGATAAGTGCAGAACACTGAAGAAACAAAAGGCACCCTTGGTTCGTGAACAAAAGGTAGTAGGAAAAGGTAGACTTCGGCTAACCAATCGCTGCACCTGACCCAGCCCTTTTACCGGGGCATTGAGGTTTAAGGGTTTATAAACTTACGAATTGTTAAATCGTTGTTAGGTAGTAAATCTGCTAAAAGGGCTGGGCAGGTGAGCTCGGCCGTTAGACGCAAATTTGCCATATGTGTAAGTGTGTAAGAAGAGAGATGATTATGAAGAAAGATATGGCTTTAATTTTATATTATAACAAGCAAAACAAGTATAGTTTTAACGCCCTGGTTGGAGCTCTTGAAACAGAAGAATATTTTGACGATTTAAAGGTTTATTTTATAAACCGAGAAAATGAGCTAACTTTAGAATTAGAAAATATTATCAAGAAACATAAAAAGATAATTATTGGGATTTCTTTTTTTACCACACAATTATGGAATACATTGAGAATAATTAGAAATTTGAGAAAGCAATATAGCCATAAACCTTTATATATTGCAGGTGGGCCTCATCCAAGCGGTGATCCATCAGGAACACTTAGAATGGGATTTGATATAGTTATAAGAGGTGAAGGAGAAGAAACATTAATTGAGCTTCTCCAAAAGATTGACAATGATGAAGATTATACGGATGTAAAAGGAATTGGTTTTATTAATGAAAAGGGAGAATACCACTATACTGGTCGAAGACCTCCGATTAATTTAGACCAATATCCACCATTTGCAGTTAAGCATAATAAGTTTGGCTCTATAGAGATAACAAGAGGGTGTCCCTTTGTTTGCTATTTCTGTCAAACTCCACATATATTTGGTGGCCGCCAAAGACATAGAAGTATAGAAAAGATTTGTGACTATGTTCAAATTATGAGGAGTAAGAATCTCACAGATATTAGATTTATTACTCCAAATGCCTTTTCCTATGGGTCGCCAGATGGTAAAAGACTAAATATATCTAATTTAGAAGAGTTAGTCAACAATATTAAAAAAATTATCAACCCCAATGGTAGAATTTTTATTGGTTCTTTCCCCTCAGAAGTTAGACCTGAACATGTAATTGATGAGACAATAAATTTAATCTTAAAATACGCAGATAATGATAACTTGATAATCGGAGCCCAATCAGGTAGTCAAAGGATTTTAGATTTATGCCATAGAGGGCATACGGTTGAAGATGTCTATAATGCCGTGGAGCTAACGATAAAAGCAGGCCTTAAGGCAAATGTAGATTTTATCTTTGGATTGCCTGGAGAAGTTCAAGAAGATATAAAACTTACTATTAAAGTCATAAACGATTTAGTAAAAATGGGTGCAAGAATACATGCACACACTTTTATCCCATTGCCACAGACACCTTTTGCTAAAAGGTCTGGTGGAGGAGTAAATAAGGAACTTAGAAAAATGATCATTAAAGAATTAGTTCCCAGAGGTGTTATGTATGGTGATTGGAGAGAGCAAGAAAAAATTGCAAAGAGAATTGTAAGATATTTAAAAACTGGTAAATTGGAGGAGTAAAAGGTGAAGATAGTGTTTTGGAGAAAGCTCAAAAGATGGCTTAGAAAAAAAGAAAACATCATTATAGAATTTTTAGGGGTGGTGTTTAGTGCTATAATATTGACTGTAGCGCTGTTTCTATATTCCTTAGGTTTATTGGATATACTTACTTTACTGGGAGTAGTATTTGGACTTTTACTGGCATTTTTGCCAATTTACTCTTATCTGATTAAAAAGAGAGACCAAACAATATTGATTAGTTTCACTTCTAAATATCTGTTGGAAAAAGAAGAATCAAAAATTGATGAATTATTGGGACTCTTAATTGCTGGCAAGTGGGAAAAATTAAGAATAGATCCAATAGATGAATTCTTTAAATGTATAAAAAGGATGTGTTTAAAGAGCGATTCTGAGATGAGAAGAAGAGTTTCTGAGGCTCTTCCTGCATTATTCAAAATAGATTTAGAAGAAAGTAAGGAATTAACAGAGATTCTTCGTCGAGATTGGGACGATAAATGGAAATCGGATAACAGGCGCCGAACAATTGAAGCATTGCCATACGTAATAAGTATAGATAAAAATTTTGTAAGGGATAATCTCCATATTATTGATGGAGACGAAATATTTGCTATAATAGCTATGATAGAAGTATTAAATGTATGGAGAGAGAAGGTTGATAGAAAAGAAGCTGAAAGAATTTTTATGGAATTAAAAAGCGAGATGCAAGAATGTAAGTATGGTCAAGATGAGATTGATGGTGTATCGGAATTATGGAATATCTTGCATTTAATTCATTCTGATGTTAATGAAGCAATCAAAAGATTTGAAGAATTAAGGGATAATCCAAATATCTATATTCAAATTTGCATCGCTAGAAATTTAAAGCATCTTTGCAAGAGATTTCCAGAAAGAATAATAGATTTGATGGCATATTTTATAGAAAAAGATAAACACAGGAATGTAAGAAGACCAATCGCGAAAGAAGATTCAGTAGAATGTCTCATAGGTCTATTCCGAGATAGAAAACATTCTGAAAAAGCCAAAAAGATAATATGGAGACTTATCAAAGATGAAGATGACATCATTCGACTTGCTACTTTTGATAAAATAGAAAAGATATTGGATATTGATAGCGATTTTGGAGGAGAAATTTTACAGCATATTGTCGAATATAATCACCACCCAAGACTTGTTGAAAGAGCTAAAACTTTGTTGAAGAGAGATAGCAGTTGAGAATTCTACAATAGGTGGAATAGCGTCTAACAAATCGTTGAAGCTGAGAGTGGGCAAGCTCACCGCAGATTAACTCAATCGTTAGACAGGCTGGGCAGACAAGAAGGAAAAGGAGAAGTTATTCCTGGTGGAAGTTTTGGTGAGAATATTTGCTTCTTTAGTGGCCTATACCAGGCCTGCGAGATTGATGCTTTCTTGAAAGAGTTGCTTATCCCTTAGAAGCAACAGGGGGAGGCTAAGAGGGACTACTGAGAAGTGATAGTTAGGTAAGATAGAGGAAGCAAGAAGAAAGAGACGGTGAAGTGCAGCTTTTTCTAACCCTT